>CAJUOF010000068.1 GCA_910587905.1 uncultured Lachnospiraceae bacterium | reverse complement strand
GAGTTCAGACGTGTGCTCTTCCGATCTCTCATAAAGACTTCCTGAGAAAGTAGCGGTTCGTATACCTTATAGTAATTGTCCGGTTTGGTAATGCGGATATAGCCTTTTTTCTTCAGCTTTTCAATATAAACTCCGATCGCCTGAGGCGTCAGCTTTTCCCCGTACCATTCCTGAAGTTGTTTCACAATCTTGGAAGTGGTCACATCGTCTCCGATTGCCCAGATCGCCTTCATCACCGTCAGTTCCCGTTCCGTCATCCGATTATTTTTTTTCATTCTGCCTCTCCAATCTTTTGCGGGTATTTTCAGGTTATAGACTATAGCATACCACATTGCATGAAAAAAGCAAGAAAGCATTCCACATTTTATCAATTTTTTTATCAGATTTCAAAACTTCTTCCTTTGTAAAACTTCTTTTATGATACTTAAGTATACACAAATTCTAGACTTTTTTCAACCATTTATTGTCACAATTTAGAACTTTTTTCACTGTAATGTCTTTATCAATTAGATGATATCCATTATTATTACCGTTTTCCTATATTTTATTTCTATTTTCCCCGCAGCACTTTATAGAGAATATCTGCCAGAGGTTCCATGGCGTTCCTGGCCTCCTCGAAGGTATTGTTCTCCGTTCCCACCTCGACCAGAGTCGCCCGCGGAAGCACATGCTGATTGTAGCGGTAAGCTTTCAGGAAGGTCCTAAGCATCAGCCCCGGGTAATAGGCTTCCCCCTTCAGCTTCATCTGAAAATTGAAGGCCAGGTTGTCGAGAAGATAAGGGTTGCTCACATTCTCCAGAGGACCGTCCGGCGTCTGGCACATTCCGTTAAACAGCATGATGGGCGCCGTCGGCTTCCCGTTGATGTCCACCACCTCGTGTCCGCCGGAATCCCGGTGCAGATCAATGGTGACCTGGATGCTGGGATGCTCCGCCAAGGTCTGCTCAATCATGTCGAGGGCCAGGGAATAAGAGTCCGAATAGGGAAAGACTTCCGTATTGTGGATCACCTGAATCCCGTACTGGGTGCTTAAGAGCTCTGCCAGGTAATTTCCCAGCCCCACCACGGTCATGTCCGCATTCCCCTCCTCCGAATCGGAAAATGCCTCGCTTCCATGGGTATGAAACAGAAGAACCTGCGGTTCAGCACTCTCCGGCAGGCTCATATCCTTTCCCAGAAGGACGGAAGCGTCCAGTTGCTCCGGGTAAACCGTCGTGGATTTATGTACGTAAAAAAAGTTCTTCTTCACAAACTCAAAATCTGCAAGCTGTTCCGCCGTGTACAGGGTTCCCCGCACCTCGGTGGCGGCCATGGCCGCCTCGGGCGCCGGCTCCGCCGCCTGGCTTTCTGCCGGGTTTCCCGCGGCTCCCTGGTCTGCCACGGCCGTCTGCCCCTCCGCGGCGATCCCCTCCGTCCCGGCCTCCGCCATCCCCTGGCTCCCGCCATCCGCCAAGGTTCCTGTCCCCTCCGTCTGCCCTGCCGTCCCCACATCGGAGAGGGCCGGCATGCGAGGTCCTCTCCCCTGCTGCCCTCCCAGATGCTCTGTCAGAGCCATCTGGTAAGCGGGATCCGTCTCCGCCTGAACCTGGGTCCCATTCGCCTCACCCAGAAACGAAGAAAGCGTCTGGATTCCGGATGCCTGTTTTAAAATACCGGTTCCGACGGAGTCTTCCGTTTCTCCGGACAAAAAGGAAAGAATGGGGGGCCTCGCCGCGAGGACCGTCAGCCTGGACGGGCCGTCCTGTAAGATAAAATATCCAAGGGCCACTGCCGCCGCACACGCCGCCCCCCGTTTCCATGTTCCCCAGTATCGATTCTCCATGTTCCACCTGCCTCCTCCCTGCACACCGGAACTTGTCTTATGCTTGTCTTTCCACATCGCCTTATTTCATTTTCCGGTTCTGCCGCTCCTACATCCTATGCCTTCCGGCTCCCGCTTAGAAGTGGGATGTGAACATCAGGCGAAGACCATATTGAGACCTTCCGAGATGATATCGCTGAGAAGCTTTACCCTCTCGTCAATGTTCCCCGGCGTCACATACATGGGGCCAAGTCTCGGCTCAATGAGCTCCCGCACCATCTGATACCGCTCCGGGAGGCTCATGCCATCCACCGCCTCGGCCGCATTTCCGGAACCGGCCGCCTCCAAAAGCTCCGCCAGCGCATCCACTGTGTCATAGACGATGGCCGCCGCTGCCACCACGGTGGGAACACCGATGGCAATGACCGGGATCCCAAGGCTCTCCTCGGTGAGGCTGTGCCTGTGGTTTCCCACGCCCGACCCGGGGCTGATCCCGGTGTTGCTGAGCTGGATCGTCGTACCCAGGCGGCTCACACTCCTGGCCGCCAGTGCATCAATCACCAGAAGGGCATCCGGCTTCGTCTCCGCAACGATCCCCCGCAAAATTTCCGCCGTCTCCATGCCTGTCTGGGCCATGACTCCCGGAACAATTCCGCTGATCTGAACCTTCTGCCCTTCTCCCTCCAGGTCAAGATGCCTGGTGATCCTGAGATGGTTAAGCACCTGGGGACCCAGAGAATCGGAGGTCACCTCCTGGTTTCCAAGACCCACCACCAGCACGGACCCCGGACTTCCGAGGCCGCTGAGCAGCTTCCTCACATACTCCGCCAAAGCCTTCGCAATCTCCCGGTGACCATCCTCGTCGTGAACGGCCATCTGTTCCGCCTCCAGGGTAATGTAACTTCCCCGCGGCTTCCCGATGGCCTCTTCCCCCTGGGTATCGAGCACCTCCACCCAGGTCACTTTCACGCCGGAGGCCGCATGGACGGATTCCTCGATCTTGACTCCGGAGATCCCCTCCTGCCCTTCTCCGCAGGATTCCCTCGCCTCCAGCGCCAGGTCCGTATGGACCTGCATCTCCCTCTCGTCGGCCCGCTCCAAAAGCTGATCCTTCTCCAAATCCTTGTCCTTCTCCGAAATTTTGCCCTTTCCCAACACCCTGTCCTTCATTTTGAGTGATCTGCCTTTCCTCCAAAATCCGGAGCAAACCGCCTCTTTGCTCCCGGTAATCCTATTCTCCCCGGTTTTTTGTGTTTGTATGTATGGCAGATCTCTATGACTGTATGCACAAGAAAAGGACCATGGTCTTCACATGATCCTTTCAAGATGATTATCATTTGCAATTTCTTTTATCCG
>CAJUOF010000067.1 GCA_910587905.1 uncultured Lachnospiraceae bacterium | reverse complement strand
TCCTTGACGCGGCAGGAGACGCAGATGCCCAGATCAATCAGGTAGAGAATCTCATGGAAATGAATGTGGATCTGCTCATGGTATTTCCCTGTAACGGTACTTCCATTGTTCCGGCCTTAAAGAAGGCATATGATGCAGGATTTCAGACCTTGATTATCAATAATAATATTGATGAGTCCGGAAAACCGTATGTACTGGGATATGTGGGACCTGACAATATCATGCAGGGACAGGATGCTGCAAAGACAATTATTGATTACTATGAGAAAAATGATCCGGATATTGAAGAAATTTCAGTAATCCAGATCGAACATGTTCCGGGGAATATGACAGCAGTTCAGAGAGGACAGGGGTTTAAAGAAGGAATTGAAGGCTCCAAAGTAAAAATCATAGAATCTCAGACAGCAAATAACAGTAGAGAAGAAGCCATGCAGATTACAGAGAATTTCTTAATTAAATACCCGAATAAAGGGGATATTGATGCTATTTTTATTCAAGGCGACAATATGGCCCATGGCGTTATGGCGGCCATTGATGCAGCAGGGCGCACGGGAGAATTTCCGGTGGTTGGAACCTCTATCACAGCGGAGATCTGGGAGAAAATGGAAAAAGGTATGATGTGGGGGTCCAGTCTCCAATCCCCCTATCTTCTTTCTGAAACGGTTATGGATACGGCAGATGCTATTTTTGCGGGAAAAAGCATTGAATATTGGAATGCTATGCCAAATCCGATTATTACACAGGATAATCAGAGCGAATACACTTGTCCTGACTGGTAGACGGCGGAATCTGTCATGGAGGGGCGAAAGCCCCTCCGAATATAGGATGAAGGGATACATTTGAGCGATAAAGAGCAGAATCGGTTGCTGCATATGGAATTAATCAGCAAAGAATTTCCGGGAATTCACGCACTCACTGATGTGAATTTTGCGCTGGATAGAGGCGAGGCGGCTGCACTGGTGGGCGAGAATGGTGCGGGGAAATCGACGCTGATGAAAATTTTGTGTGGTCTATATCAGCCGACAAAAGGCAGAATTTATTTGGACGGAAATGAGATATATTTCCATAATCCCAACGATGCAAAGAGGGCAGGGGTTCTTATGATTCACCAGGAAATCTCACTTGTACAGGATTTTACGGTTGCAGAAAATATTTTCTTAGGGAGCCTTCCGCGAAAAAGAGGCCTGGTTGACTGGAAAAAATTAAATGAAGAGGCCAGAGAGCAGATGGAGAAATTGGGCTATGATCTTGATCCGACTGTTCCGGTTAGGCATCTCTCCATTGCCAGACAGCAAATGATTGAGATATGTCGGGGGATTGCCTTGGGTGCTAAAATTCTGGCGTTCGATGAGCCGATCTCATCCCTGACCGAAAAAGAGGTGGAAATTCTGTTTGCAAATATTAGCAGACTTCGCAGGGAAGGGCTGGGTATTATTTACATTAGCCACAAAATGGAAGAGATCAAACAGATTTCAGATAAAATTTATGTGCTTCGGGACGGGAAAAACAGTGGTGAATTTATCACTACACGGACAGAAATGTCGCAGATTATCTCTGCTATGATAGGAAGAACCATTGAAAATTATTATTACAGGAGCGAAAGAAAACAGGGGGAGACGGTTCTGGAGGTGGTCCAGCTCTCCCAGGCGGATACTTTTCGTGATATCACCTTCCAGGTGAGGGCAGAGGAAAGTTAAAAATCGCTTCCCCTGACAAGGAACAGTGGACAGTCTATCTCTCCGGCGGGAATCAGCAGAAAATTGTTTTGGGCAAATGGTTGTGTATGAATCCGAAGCCGCTTATTTTGGATGAGCCCACCAGAGGTATTGACATAGGAACTAAATCTGAAATTTACAAATTGATTGACACGCTGGCGGGGAAGGGAATGGCGATTCTTTTTATTTCCTCCGAGATGCCGGAGGTTCTTGGGGTATGTGATCGGGTGCTCACTGTGGCCGGAGGCAGAATCACAAATGAACTGGATGGAGAAGAATTGACAGAAGAAAATATCATGCATGCGATTGCATTATAGCAGAAGGAGGACAAGATGGAAAGGGTAATCAGAATTGGCGGTGGTGGCGGCTTTGCCGATGACAGAATTGACGCGGCAATTGAGCTTTGTGTAAAGGGGAATATTGATTATTTATCATTTGATTCCTTGCCAGAAAACGAATTGTCCCAGGTGGTTGCAAAAAAACTTAATGATCCGGCACATCCGGGATATGACCGCATGTTAGAATACCGGATGGAGAGGCTGCTTCCGGCAGCACTTGAACACAAGGTTAAGATCGTAAGTAACTGTGGAAGTACAAATCCAATTGCGGCAGCAGAATATATTTATAAGAAAGCGAAAGCACTTGGATATGAGATCAAGGCTGCAGCGGCGACAGGTGATGATATGACAGCGTATTTTCGAGACACCGAAATGGATTACATCACCGTTGAAGGAAAAAGAATCAAAGACTTCGGTGATAACCTGATTGCTGCCAATGTCTATGTCCCCAGCAGCAGTCTTGTCGAGGCGTTGGATCATGGAGCGCAGATTGTTGTCACAGGGCGAATTGGTGATTCCGCAGTGTTTATGGCGGCGCTCAGACATGAATTCGGCTGGGCGGTGGACGACTGGGACAAGCTGGCGTGGGAATTGACGGTGTCTATGGTGATGCACCGGGATGCCCGAAGGATTTGGAGCCTTGGGAGGTTGGGATTCGGGTGGCTGTACGGGATCATGACAAGGGTGTGGTAGAGGACGTGATGATGGAGTCGGCTTGCCGCATGTCATGTAATGGTCCGGCATCGGGAACCTGTGAAAATCAGACCTGGTCGGTGAGAGATTTGGTAGGATATTATCATGTGATGATTGAGCGTGGACTTGTGGAGACACAGGTGACTTACATAGGAGGTTGATGTCATGAGAAAAATCATGTTAAGATAGGTTGCACATTCACGGGCAGGAGACAAAGGCGATATCAGCAATATTTCCGTGATCCCTTATGAAAAAGAAGATTATGAGTGGATTCGGCGGGAAGTGACAGCTGAAAAAGTGAAGGATTATTTTAAAGGAATTTGTTTTGGAGCAGTGACTCGTTATGAGTGTCCAGAAATGTGCGCCCTGAATTTTGTTCTGGAACATGCTTTGGATGGAGGAAATACGAGATCACTCCGGGTAGATGGCTACGGGAATTCATTGAGTGGATATATGATGAGTATGTATGTCAATAAGTAACAGCAGGAACGACGTTTCTACAGACCAGATAAGAAAATAGACAAAAAAAGATGTTTCAGGAACGGCGATTTGCCTGTTCCTGGGACATCTTCTTCTTGAATCTCGTTACGTTTCGCAACGGCTATTTTTCTGATAATACATAAGTTTCAATGAGTCTTTGCAAAGTAACGTTTAGCTGCCGGACAATCTGGTAAAGCCGTTCGTTTTCTGCTTCCAGCGTCTGAAGCCGATTGCGTGTGGCCTCTTCATTTCTGGAGCCTTTATCCATATTTTTAACCCCCATTAATTTAGTGTAAAGCTCTCTGAAACTATAAAACTATAACCATTATAGTGCAAAAGAAGGAAAAAGTATAGCAAAACTTGTCGACGGGTTTCTACAAAATACGACAAAAGAAAAAATTTCGGTTTCCAGGATTCTTTTTTGTAAAACTGCCATACTAAGGAAAAGGAACAGAGAGGAGAATGCAAGGTGAAGATTGTTGACAATGAAAAGAAACTGGAGGACTTGAACGGGGTAAGTATGTTGCTCAATGATCTGGCAGTATATTTGGACAAGAATCCTTCCGATGAGAGAGCCGCCCACTGGTTTGACACTTACAGTGTCACAAGGGAAGAGATGCTTAAAGAGTTTGAAAAAGAACTTTGGAGATGAGTTATCGGAAAAAATTTAGAGAAAAAAGAAGATGCAGACGTACTTCGCTCGTTGCCACCTGCCGTTCCCTGCGGTATACTATAGAAGAACGATAAAAGGCGTGCAAAAGAGGAGGAAATGGTTTCGTGAAGGGATTGACCAGGGAAGAAGCGGAGGAGAGGAAACGTCTTGGCCTGCAAAATCTTCCGGTGGATGCGCCATCCAAATCAGTGAGGCAGATTATCGCAGGGAATGTGTTTACATTTTTTAATTTGATATTTTCCGTATTGGCAGTTTGCCTGATCTTGGTGGGGCGTTATAAGCAGATGTTGTTTTTGATCGCCGTTATCGTCAATGGAGTGATCGGGATCATACAGCAGCTTCGCTCCAAGCGGGTGGTAGACAGGCTGTCACTTTTATCGGCGGCTAACTATCTGGCCATTCGGGATGGGGAGGAGCAGCTTCTTCCCGCCGGAGAATTAGTACAGGATGATCTTGTGGTGTTCCGGGCTGGAGTTCAAATCCCGGCTGACGCGGTGATGGCAGAGGGTGAGGTGAGAGTCAGTGAGGCATTAATTACGGGTGAGGCCGACGCTGTCTATAAGAGAGAGGGCGATGAGCTGAAATCCGGAAGTTTTCTATTATCTGGACGATGCCTGGCAAAACTGACCCATGTCGGCGCCGACTCCTATGTGTCGAGGCTGACGGTGGAAGCCAGAAAGAAGGGAGTCGGAAAAAAGTCGGAGATGATGGAAGCCTTAGATCAGCTTCTCCATGTCATTGCGGTCCTTTTGATTCCCATGGGTTTGCTTTTGTTCTGGAAGCAGTATTGGCTCATGGAGCTTGGACTTGCGGATGCGGCGGTGGCAGTCATTGCGGCGCTGGTGGGTATGATTCCGGAAGGGCTGTATCTTTTGACCAGTGTGGCCTTGGCCTTAAGCGTAATGCGGCTGGCGAAACAGCATACGGTGGTCCATGAGATGAGCTGCATTGAAACTTTGGCCAGGGTGGATGTACTCTGTGTGGACAAGACGGGGACGATTACGGAGCCGCAGATGCGCCTTTCTCAGGTAGTTTGTCTGGATGGACAGAGAGGGGAATCCTTTGTCACGGAACTTCTCAGAGCTTATCACAGCGCTCTTCCGGCTGACAATGAGACGGCCATGGCGATCCGGAGACATTTCGTAGAGGACGCGCCAGCGTCAACGGAGGCACCGTGGAATCTGGTCAGGAGCATTCCCTTCCAGTCAAAGACCAAATGGAGTGCCGTGGTCTTTGAGGGACAGGGAGCCTATGTCTTGGGTGCGCCGGAGATGCTTCTTGGGGATGAATATCCGGAGCTTTCCAGGCGGCTTGCAGATTATGCTGAGAGAGGAGAACGGGTGCTTTTGGCGGCTTCCTACGAGGGAGAGCCGGAAGAGGGAAAGGCGCTTTCCGGGAAGGTGCATCCGCTGGCCTTTTTGGTGATTGCCAACAATATCCGGGAAAATGCGAAGGAAACCTTTCACTTTTTTGAAGAGCAGGGAGTAACCGTCAAGGTGATTTCCGGCGATCATCCGGCCGCCGTTTCGAAAATAGCAGCACGGGCGGGAATCACGGGGGCGGAGTGTTTGGTGGATGCCGGGACCTTGAGAACGGAGGAGGAAGTTTGTCAGGCTGCGGAAAGATATACCACATTTGGACGGGTGACGCCGGAGCAAAAACGGCAGCTCGTGAAGGCTCTGCAGAAAAACGGGCATACGGTGGCCATGACCGGGGACGGGGTCAATGACGTATTGGCCTTAAAAGACGCTGACTGCGGCGTGGCTATGGCCTCCGGCAGCGATGCCGCCTGCCATGCGGCCCATCTGGTTCTTCTGGATTCTGACTTCTCGGTTATGCCCAGGGTGGTGGCGGAGGGGCGCAGGGTCATCAACAACATCGAGAGGGCGGCGGCGCTGTTTTTAGTAAAAAATATTTTTTCTTTTGTGCTGACGGTGATTTTGCTCTTTGCACCTCTTACATATCCGCTGACGCCCATCCAACTCACCATGATTGGCGGCTTTACCATTGGAATCCCGTCGTTTTTTCTGGCTTTAGAGCCCAATGAAGAGTTGATTCGGGGCAGATTCCTTTACAATGTCATGAGAAAGGCGCTGCCGGGCGGCCTGACTAACGTGCTGGCTGTGCTGGCTGTGTCCATCGTCTGTGAGGCTATGGGCGATCCGGTGACAGTCATGAACACCATGGCTGGAGTCGCTGTGGGTTTTGTGGGCCTTTTGGTCCTCGCTGGAGTCTGCTGGCCGTTTGACAGAAAACGCGTTGCCTTATGGGGGGCTATGGCGGCGCTTCTCATAGCTAATATCCTTTTTTTGGGGAGAACTCTCTATTCGTTGGTGCCTCTCGGCTTCATTCAGATGCTTGTACTTCTCGTGATTATGGGCGCCGCCATTCCCTGCCTCGTCCTTATTCGAAAGGCGGTGGAAGCGGTTTGGAGACCGGACTGAGAGGGAAGGGGCAGGCCGTCGGAATCCATAGAAAGCAAGTGTTTCCCACTTTCAAAAAGCATTCTGCCACTTGTGGTTTGTGTCGGAATGTGTTAATCTATATCTAATAAATATAGGGAACGGTGTGGGAAGATGGACAGTTATGCTACATTTAATCATATATTGGTGAAACTGTTTAATGATATCATGGACATTGAGGAGAAGAGCATCATTACAGAAACGTTTCAGGATATCACGAACAATGATATGCATGTGATCGAGGCCATTGGCCTTGGAACGCCCAAAAATATGTCGGCCATTGCAAAGCAGCTTCGAGTCACCACCGGTACGCTGACCATTTCCATGAACAGTCTGGTAAAAAAAGGATATGTGAAGCGGGAGCGGAGCGAGCAGGACCGCCGGGTCGTCTACATCATGCTGACGGCGAAGGGAAAGCTGGCCTACAAGCACCACGCCGAATTTCACAGGAAGATGACGGAGGCACTGGTGGCGGGGATGAATCCGGAGGATACGAAGCTTTTGGTGCGGGCGCTCACCAATCTGAGAAATTTTTTCGAGGAATATGCAAAGGAGCAGGGGATGTCTTAAGCCCCTGCTCCTTTGATCCTTCACCGTTAAAAGGAATTAAAATTTGAAAACAGCCGCGCCATAGGCAGGCAGCGGATAGGAGAATGAGTAATCCCTGCCGTCACATTCCTTTTTTGTCGAGGTGAAGACGACCTGCTCTTTCTTGTCTAAAAGTCCGTGCCTGCTGTTCAGAAGAAGGGTGTATTTTCCCTTTTTCGGCACGCCCACCCGGTAATCGGGCCGCTCCACGGGCGTGAAATTGCAGACGAACAGCAAATTGTTCCGGCCGGTATAGCCTTTTCTCACGAAGCTGAAAATGCTCCGGTCGGCGTCGTCGCAGTTGATCCACTCGAAGCCGGTCCAGTCGTAATCTTTGCTGTAAAGGGCCGGAAATTTCCGGTAAAGATGCAGAAGATCCCGGAAATATTGCTGGAGCTCCTTGTGGAGCGGTTCCTTTAACAGGAACCAGTCCAGCTCCCGCTCCTCGCTCCATTCCCGGAGCTGTCCGAACTCCTGCCCCATGAACAGGAGCTTCTTGCCGGGATGCCCCATCATGAAGGTATAGCCCACCTTCAGGTTGGCGAATTTGTCCGGATGGTAGCCGGGCATTTTGTTCAGCATGGAGCATTTTAAATGGACCACCTCGTCGTGGGAGAGGACCAGGATGAAGTTTTCGCTGCAGGCGTAGGTCATGCCGAAGGTCATCTTGCTGTGGTTGGCCTTGCGGAAAAAAGGGTCCAGCTTCATGTACTCCAAGAAGTCGTGCATCCAGCCCATGTTCCACTTGAAGGTGAATCCGAGACCGTCATATTCCGGGGGCTCCGTGACCTTCGGCCAGGCCGTGGATTCCTCGGCGATGATCATGCTGCCGGGATTGCGCTGTTTCATGATGCTGTTTAAGTGCTTGAAAAACTCAATGGCCTCCAGGTTCTCGTGGCCGCCGTACTTGTTGGCGATCCACTGTCCGTCCTGTTTGCCGTAATCTAAGTAGAGCATGGAGGCCACCGCGTCCACCCGAAGCCCGTCCACGTGGAACTTTTCCACCCAGTAGAGGGCGTTGGCGATGAGGAAGTTGGAGACCTCGTGCTTTTCGTAGTCGAAGATCTTCGTGCCCCAGTCGGGATGCTCCCCCTTCTTGGGATCGGCATATTCATAGAGGGGGCAGCCGTCGAAGTCCGCCAGCCCGTGGGCGTCCCTGGGAAAATGGGCGGGAACCCAGTCCAGGATCACGCCGATGCCCTTCCTGTGCATGTAATCGATGAAATACCGGAAATCCTCCGGGGTCCCGTAGCGGGACGTGGGGGCGTAATAGCCGGTGACCTGGTAGCCCCAGGAGCCGTCGAAGGGGTATTCCAGAAGTCCCAGGATCTCCACGTGGGTGTAGCCCATGTCCTTGACGTAGGCGGCCAGATCCTTTGCCAGCTCCCTGTAGGTGAGGAATTCCTCGCCGTTCCGTTTCCAGGAGCCCAGATGGACCTCGTAGATGGACAGGGGCGCCAGGGTGGGAAGATTGTTTTTCCGCCGCTCCATCCAGCGCTCGTCCTTCCAGTTGAAGGCGGAGGCCGGACTGATCCTGGAAGCCGTACCCGGACGAAGCTCCGCCCAGGAGGCGTAAGGGTCCGCCTTGTGAAGCGTCTTCCCCGTGGCGGTGGTAATGACGTATTTGTAAAGCCCGCCGGGGGCGGCGTCCCCGGTGAAGAGCTCCCAGATGCCGGAGGTCCCGATGGAACGCATCGGATGGCTGTCCGCGGACCAGTTGTTGAATTCGCCGGTCACGGCCACCGAGACCGCGTGGGGAGCCCATACGGCAAAGTAGACGCCTTCTTTCCCTCTTACTTTGACCGGGTGCGCGCCCAGCTTTTCATAAATCTCATAGTGCGTGCCTTCTCCAAACAGATAGCAGTCTGTTTCCGTGATAAGTCCTGTTGTCTTCCCCATAAAAATTACCCCACAATCTTAAATATTTTGCTTTCGCCAGGCTGTAAAGACAGGTTCAGGGAGCCGTTCTCCACAGCGCTTTCTTCTTCCGTAAACAGGTCCTTGACCACGCTTCCTCCCATGGGGAGCCGTACCTGCATGGATGCGGGTGCGTCGTCGATGTTGACGGCGGTGATGATGTGCTCATCCCCCAGGGAACGGGCGTAGGCGTACTGGCGGTTGGTCAGGAGCAATTCCCTGTAAGCGCCGGTGCCCAGGGCCGGATGGTTTCTGTGAAGGTGAGCCAGCCGCTCGACGTGGTCCGTCAGCTCCGTGTGGAGCTCATCAAATTGGTCGGGGGAGATGGCCGGACGCAGCATGTCGTCGCAGGTGGACGTCCTGGCCCCCTCGATCCCCCATTCGGAACCGTAATAAATGGAAGGAATTCCCGGCAGGGTGAAGAGCATGGTGTACACGGTGAACACATGCGCTTTGTTGTTTAACTTGCTCATGATCCGGTTTTCGTCATGATTGTCCACAAAGGTGTACAGGTTGATGTTCTTATAAATGCCGCCGTTCGCCTCCGACTGCCTGCGGATGGTGTGGGCGATCTCGAAGCAGTTGTAATCGTTGTGGCCGGAATAGAGGCCCTTGTGCAGCTCATAGTTGGTCACCGAGTGGAGCATGGAGTCGTTGGCCCACCGGCTGTAATCCCCATGAATGACCTCGCCCATGAGCCAGAAGTCCGCTTTCAGAGAATCGCAGTGGCTTCGGAGGGCCTTCATGAAGTCAAAGTCCAGCACGTTGGCGCAGTCCAGGCGGATGCCGTCGATGTCAAACTCCTTCACCCAGAAGGTGACGGCGTCGAGAAGGTGCTCTCTGACAGCCGGATTCCAGTGGTTTAAGGCCGGGAGCTCCATGTGGCCCTGCCACGCCTCGTAGGAGAAGGAATCACCCAGAGGGCTCCCCTGCCCGAAGTTCACGCCCTTGTACCAGTCCTTGTAGGGGGAAGCGTCCCGGTGCTCCTGAATGTCCTTAAACGCAAAAAACTCCCTTCCCGTGTGGTTGAACACGCCGTCCACCACCACGTAAATGCCGGCCTCATGGCACAGGGCGACGAACTGTTTGAAATCGTCGTTGGTGCCGAGCCGTCTGTCCACCAGGTGAAAATCCCTGGTGTCATAGCCGTGCTTGGTGGATTCAAAAAGGGGCCCTATGTAAATGGCGGAAACGCCGAGATCCTTCAGGTGAGGAATCCAGGCATCAAGCTCCAAAAATTTCTCTGCCGGCTTTTCCTCGTGATTTTCCTTCGGGGCACCGACCATCCCGAGGGGATACATGTGATAAAAAACGCTGTTGTCATACCAGGCTGACATGATACTACCTCCTGTTTTTTTGCTGGTTATATTTTACCAATTATGGGGAATAAGGTCAAGATATTTGCAAATATTGAGGAGGTTTTTGTGCAATATGTGGAGAATGAGGGAGGATTCCCACAAGGTTTCGGAAGCGACAGATTGACCGACAGGCGGTGAGACCGCCCGTCGGATCCTGCTACAGACGAATTGGGGCGCTGAACCCCAGCCGCTTGGCCTGTTTTAAAAGAAACTGATAACGGATCCCGGCGGCTTTTAAGGTGTAGCTATAATAATCGATCAGGGCCGGCTCTGTTACCTGATCAAAATTGTTGAGTGCAACATCGATGGTCTTTTTCGTCTCACAGATATCGCTCCACAGTTCCGCTCGCTTCATAGTACAATCTCCTCTCTATCCCAAGTATGGGAAAAAATGGAGAGGATTATACAGGAAGCTTATAGAGAAGCGTTTCCTGCGGCCCGCGCTTTTTCGTTTGCCTCCAACCTGGCCGCGCCTTCGGCGACCAGCGCTTCTCTTGTTTCATCCTCTTTTACAGGGGTCTCTATGCCGCCGTTTTCTTCTGTGAGGAGCAGGGTGGAACGACGGATGAAATCCTCATATGCCTGCATGTGGGGGCCGACGAAGCCGTAACAGACGATAAAGGGTGATCTTGCGAAGACAATCCCCACATCGTGCGCTTTGTCCTCCTCATCCCCGGTCTTGTGGGCCATAGGGAAGTCCATGGGAAGAAAACCTCCCAGTTTGTGATTGACCTGTTGCCGGCGCAGCATGTGCTCCAGCCATCGGGAGGAGTCCTCATCAATGAGTGTCCCGTCGTACATATCTTTTAACAGGTCCCCCATTTCTTCCGGAACAAAATAATTGTTGACTCCCTGCCGTTCCAGCATTTCATCCCAATATTCCCGATTGAACCGGCTTCCACGCATTCCCAATTCTAGAAATGCTTCGCGGATTTTTCCGGCTCCATAATGGCGGAAGAGGGCGTTGGTGGCACAACTGTCACTGATGGTTAACATCAGCCGGCAGAGCTCTCCCACGGTCAGGGTCACATCCCCATTCAGGAATTGTACTGCGCCGCATCCAGGAATCTTCTGATCTTCCCGGATGGTCACCGGGTCATAGAAACAGGTTTCCCCTCTGGAACGCCACAGAAGAATGGCCGCCGCCAGGGGCAGCTTGACAATGCTTGCCGCCAGATAAGGTTCCTGTTCCCGATATCCCCAGGCATTTCCGGTCTTTAGATTCTGATAATAAATTCCGGCCTGTCCGTCAAAGGATTTGATCTCTTCAAGAATCACTTCTTTTGCAGTCATCGTGTCTTCACCATCCCCCGCCGTAAGATTTTTCCTGCGAGAACGCCTGTATGGACGCCGTCTTTCGCCGTCAGCACGCCGTTCACATAAACCCGGGTGATTCCGTCACAGGGCAGTTTCGGATTCGTATAGGTCGGAGAGTCTTTGATCTTGTCAAAATCAAAGAGCACCAGATCGGCCCACATGCCTTCTTTGATCAATCCCCGGTCGGAAAGACCCAGGCGGCAGGCCGGAAGGCCCGTCATCTTGAACACTGCTGTTTCCAAAGGAAATAGTTTTCGCTCCCTGCAATAGTTTGCAATCACGCGGGGGAAGGTTCCAAACCATCTGGGGTGGGGAAGGCCGTCACAGGTCATGGGGGCGGCGTTGCCGTCGGAACCAATCATGGTGTAGGGCTGTTTCATGATAAACTCGATGTCGTCCTCACACATTCCATAATTGATTTCGCCCACCTGACAGCGTTCCTGCAGAATCAGGTCAAAACAGGCGTCCGCCGGATCCACTCTCCTAAGCTTTGCAATCTCAAGGATGGATTTTCCCACAGCCCACCGATTCTTTTCTGTGGCTACATAAGAGACATAGATGTCTCCCCACCGGTCTGCGTGGCTTTCGTTGGTCTCGGCATTGATCCGCTTTCTCATTTCCGGATCCCGGAGCCTGGAAAGCAGTGCTTCCACGCCGCCTTCAAAGGCCCAGAGAGGGGCATTGCTGTCCAGAGATGTGGCTGACGCTGTGTAAGGATACTGGTCCATCGTCACATCCAGACCCTGCCTGCGGGCCTGATCTACCAGGGCGATGGTGGTCTTGCAGTGGACCTGCCATCCGCTCTTTCTCGTGACCTTGTGGTGGGAAATTTGTAGGGGAGCGCCGCTCCTCCTGCAGATTTCCAGCGCTTCTTTGACAGCCTCCGCCACCTGCTCCCCCTCGTCCCGCATGTGGGTCATGTAAAAAGAACCGTAAGGGACAAGCTCCTTACACAGCTCTGCCAGCTCGTCCGTATCGGCATAACAGCCCGGCGGATAGATGAGTCCGCTGGACATAGAAAAAGCTCCTTCCTCCAATGACCGGCGAAGGAGTTGTCTCATGTGCTTCATTTCCGTCTCAGTGGCTTTTCTCGCGTCAAAGCCCATGGTTGCCAGGCGGATGGTTCCATGCCCCACGGCGGTCCCGAAGTTCACGCTGGTCTTTTTCGCTTCCAAATAATCCAGATATCCCTCCACGCCATTCCAGGAATCCTCCATCTCTCCCACATAATCTGCCAGTAATTTTTTCTTTTCCGGGTCTTCACTCACCGGCGCTACGGAAAGTCCGCAGTTGCCTCCGAGTTCTGTGGTGACTCCCTGAAGGATTCGGCTTTCTGCCAGGGGACAGGTGGAGAGACTGGTGTCACTGTGGGAATGGATGTCAATAAATCCAGGGGCAAGATATCGATCCTCCCCGTCCACCACATCCGGGGCCGTCTCTGGCGTACAGGTTCCAACTTTTGCAATTTTCCCGCCCTGGATTCCAATCCAGCCGCGAAACCAGGGCGCAGAAGTTCCGTCGATGACTCTGACATTTTTAATGATCGTATCGTACAAATGCGGTCTCCTTTCGACTTTCCGAAACGGAAAACGTTCTTCGCTACTCGATTCCCCTGACTCAGACGGTCACATCGAGAGAGCCTGCCTCTGCCGAAGCCACGGAGATATCCCCGCTCATGGCGGCATCCATGCCGGAGGCAGCGTCAAGGGAAGGGGCAGAGACACTGCCCATACCGGAGAGTGCGGCCAAGGTATCGGCGGAAGCTTCTTTTTCATCCTCTGCCAGTTCTTTTTCCGCGTAATTTTTCTCATCCCTGCGGCGTTTTTTTCGTCTGGTTCTAAGCTCATCCTCGATCTGTTCGGCTTTCCGCTTTTCTGCTTTTTCGACGGCTCGTTTCTGCTCCCGTTCCAAATCTTCTTCTTTTGCAAGATGTTTGAGCTTTTTCTCAATGCGTTTCATCAGCTTTTCCATCCGCTTAATTTTGGCAGCAAGCTTTTTGGCATCGTCGCCTTTGGCGGTGGCAGCAGAGGCTTTTAAATTGACCAGGGCTCTCATGGCCTTACCGGATACCTGCAGGACATCCAGTTTGGTCTCCGCCCTTGCGAGCATTGCGGCAAGCTGTCCGACGGAATCGTCCGGAGCCGACGACCTCATCTGGAAGCCGTCGGAATCATTCGCAGGTTGGCCGGGAGAGAGACCGAGAGGAGAGAAGAGCTCTTCTTTCTCATCCTCTTTTATAGAAGAAAGAAAGACGTCCACCGCTTCCGCCTTCTCCGGTTTGCTGTCAGAAATTTCTTCTTTTTTACTTTCCGTCGCGGCAGCCTGTTCCCCTTCGGCGGCCTGATCTGCGACCTGAGCTTTTGCTAACTGATAGGCAGTACCCTGTGCCCACGACCGGTTTGATGTATTTATGATCATTGATCCACTCCTCCTCTCCAGGATTTATTGTTGTGCTCGATCTTCCGTTCTCTGTCCGGCTTTCGCCGGGATATATGATATATATCGACGGTTTTTTGAGATTCCAAACCAGCCCGCCGGTAAATTATGGCTGAATAAACGGGTTTTTCTGTCCAAAACATAAAAAGTATAAAGATTATAGAAAATCCAAAAACGCTCTTGACAAGTCGATCGCTTTGGTGCATAATCGAACCATCAAATCAAACCTGTCCGGTTTCAGGACAGAAATCCCAGAGTTTTTAATTTTATGACGGATGGAGGAAGTCGGTGGAATACCTGTTTTTTGTGGTATGCCTGACAGCGGCGGTGACGGACTTTTTCTGGAGGCGGATCCCGAATTTTTGGCTTGGAAGCTGGTTTTTAACAGGGCTTTTGCTTGCAGGACTTGGGGGAGGAACCCATTTGGAGACAGTCCCATTGGCGGAGTTTTTGTTCCGATATCCCTGGTCCTGGCAGGCGGAGCTTGGCTATCTTGGACGGGCGGGGGCAATTTATCTGCTTCTTGCTCCTGCCTGGCGGCTTCGAATGGTGGGAGCGGGGGATGTAAAGCTCTGTAGTGTCATGGCGGCTTTCCTG
>CAJUOF010000066.1 GCA_910587905.1 uncultured Lachnospiraceae bacterium | reverse complement strand
TCCGCCACCGACAGATAGGGCACCAGTGCGATCTCCTGGTGGATGAACGCCACCCCAAGCTTCTGCGCCTCCACGACACTTCCGATCGTCACTTCCTGTCCGTCGATCTTGATACTCCCCGTATCGGGCTTGTAAATACCGCCCAATACATTCATCAGGGTAGACTTTCCTGCCCCGTTTTCCCCCAAAAGACCCAATACCTCTCCTTCGTACAGGGTAAGCTGCGCATTGTCCAGTGCTTTCACGCCAGGAAACGATTTCGAGATATTCGTCATTTCTACCAATGTTTTCGGCATCTTTCCACCTCTACTTTTAAATAGGAGCAGCCAGAACGGCTGCTCCCGCATTTTTTATCAATCCTTATCCGGTTGTCCGAACCTTCGTCCGGTCCGAAACTCTTACTGCCAGCCGTCCGTACCGAACTCGTCTACGTTCTCGGCAGTGATCAGGAAGGTGTCAACAACGATCTCAGGCTCAATGCTCTTTCCTTCCAGAACATCGAAAGCCGCCATCATGGACTCGTAGCCCAGGGTCTCAGGAGACTGGGAACCGGTTCCCTCCATGTCGCCGTTCTTGATCATCAGCTTGGCATCGGGATTTCCGTCCACGCCGTATACCATGATGTCCTTCTCAAGCTCAACCGTCGCCTGCTGGATCGCATTGACGGAACCCATGGCGGAAGGATCGTTTACCGCGAAGATCACGTCCAGGTCAGGGTCAGCCACGATCGCGTTGCTGACGACGCCCAGGGAAACTTCCAGATCGCCCTGGCCGTCCAGGTCGTTGATGATGGTGTACTTCTTGCCGCTCTCGTCCAGGGCGTCCTTGAAGCCCTGCTTACGCTGTACGCATGCGCTTGCACGGTCGGAGTTTAAGATCAGGATCTTGGCGTCATCAGGCATCTTCTCGGCGGCATCTTTGCCTACCACGTAACCGGCATTGTAGTTGTCGGAAGCGATGATGGTCTCCACGATCCCGGTGCTGTTGTCCACGGGAGTATCGAAGTTGATGACGGGAACGCCCGCGTTCTTACACTCTTCCAGAGCGGACATCGCCGCGGTGGAGTCGGCGGGAGCTACCAGCATGGCGTCGCAGCCGGCGCCTAACAGGTTGCTGATACCGTCGTTCATCTTGGCCTGGTCGCCGCCGGCATCGATGTCAACCAGAGTTACCTCATAACCGGTTCTCTCCTCAATGGCCTTCTGCACGCCGTCCTTCACTGCCAGCCAGAACGCATTGTTCAGGGTCGCAGGAGCGTAGCCGATGGTGATCGTCTTGGTCTCGCCGGAAGCGGCCTGGGTGTCCGCCGCCGCGGTCGTATCCGCCGCGGCTTCCGTATCCTTTGCCGCCTCGGTCTCCTTTGCGGCTTCCGTCGCCGCCTCAGTGGGTGCCGCCGTCTCTTCCTTCTTGTCGCCGCCGCAGGCCGCCAGAGAAAGAACCATCGTTGCTGCAAGAAGCAGACTTAACACTTTTCTTTTCATTTCTTGTTTCCTCTCCTTTTCTTTTTTTATAATAAACAGCCGCCGCCCTCCCGCCGCCTGAAACAGACAGCCGCCGGACGGCCCGCCGCCATTACCTGATCGGACAAGACTTTGTTTTTTGAATGATTTCTTATTTTTGATTTCGCTTTTTTTTGATTATGATTTGTTTGTTTCTCTTTTCTTTTTATATCATTTAATCACATATTTGTCAATAACAACTTCACAAATTTTTTGTTTTTAAGGCAAAAAAACAAAGAGCGCCCAAAAACGCTCTTGCTTTTACTTTCTTTTTATTTTCTTTTTATCTCCGTGCCCCTTTTCGGCTTCTACCCGGCGACCTCCAGGTTGGTTTTCTTCTCGATCACCGAGTAATCAAAATCCTCCACCCGTTTGTCCGTGATCAGACAGTCGATGCTTTCCGCCAGATCCGTTACCTTGAGGAAGGAGGTCTGTCCGAACTTCGTATGGTCCGCCAGCACGAATTTATGCCGGGAAGCCTCCAACATCCGCTGCTTGATCGACATCTCTTCAAAGCTGCTGGCCATGTAAACACCGTCCGGATGGATGCCGTTGAGCCCGATGAAACATTTATCCGCATGCATGCTGCGAATCATCTCCTCCGCCGTGCTGCCGAGAACCGCATTCGTCTTGTTCACGACCGGCCCGCCCACCACGATCACCCGGATCCCCCGGTTGGCAAGGAGCACGTTCACAGACGGGATGGCGATGCAGACCACCGTCAGATTGCCGTAGCTGCCCGCCGCAATCAGCTTTGCAAGCTCCAGAACCGTGGTGGAATCGTCCAGAATGATGACGTCGTTGTCACAGACATATTTGATGGCCCTCCTGGCGATCTTCCGTTTTTCCTCGATCTGGAGAACCGCCAGCTCCTGCCACGGAAGCTCATATTGCCCGTGATTCAAGATCAACGCTCCGCCGTGGGTCCGGTACAGCTTCTGCTCATTGTGCAGCTCGTCCAGATCCCGCCGCACCGTCACCTCCGAGGTCTTTAAGACCTCGCTCAGCTCCGAGACCTTCACCGACTTCTTCCGGTTGACAATCTCCAGTATCTTCTCTTTCCTCTCCTCCGAAAACATAAGAGCCCCCTGATTTTTACATACTATGTGTTCATTATAACCTGTTTCGGCCCAATAATCAATAAAATAAAAACTCCTTGATCAGGCGTTCTGTGCAATTACGGCTTCAATCCGAGCCTTCACCAGGGCGGCGATCTCCTTGGTACGCATGCCCTGGTATTCTTCCCAGACAAGGGGCGGGAGGTAGTGGAGCTTCACGGTCACGGGACGGACGGAATGGGTGTCGAAGGCCTGGTAACTGTCAATCACCGCCACCGGGACGATGGGGCAGCGGGCGTTCACCGCGCTCTTGAAGCTGCCCCCCTTAAAATCCAGCAGATGGTTGCCGTTCCTGCTCCTGGTGCCCTCCGGGAAGATCAGGTAATTCCTGCCCGCCTTCACTTCCTCCGTCATCCGGTTGATGACCCGCAGGGAATCCCGGATATCCTCCCGGTCCATGCACTGGGCCTTCAGGAGAACGCGCACCTGCTTCAGCAGGATCACATTCTCCACCTCCTTTTTCATGACCACCGTGAAGGGCTGAGGGGAGGTCTCCAGAAACCCCAGCACGTCAAACAGCCCCTGGTGGTTGGGAAACATCACATAGCCCGGCTCTTCCGGAAGATTTTCCAGGCCGTGGGGCTCGATGGTCACCCTTCCCGCCCGGTTGGCGCGGGTGGTCACATGGCGGAGCAGCTCGAACTTTTCCTTCTCCGTGTGCCTGTCATTCCTTCCCCAGCTCCATATTTTGAAAAACCAGACGGGAGCCATGAAAAACAGCCGCACCACCATCAGAATGATCCGCTTCATCGTTTACGCAAAGGGATTCTCGCCGGGATACAGCATCCCCTTCGGCTGGTTGAATCCGATATCCTCCACGCCAAGGTAACGGAACACGTTGAAGATCGCCTTCCCGTAATGCCCGAAGGCCACCGCCCCGTGGTGGGGGAAGTTCTTCTCGATCAGCACATGGCGGTAGAAGCGTCCCATCTCCGGAATGGCAAACACGCCGATGCCGCCGAAGGACCTGGTCGCCACCGGAAGGACCTCCCCCTCCGCCACGTAGGCCCGCAGCTTCGCGTCCGCCGTGCTCTGCAGCCGGAAGAAGGTAATGTCTCCGGGCACGATGTCCCCCTCCAAGGTTCCCTGGGTGGACTCCTCCGGGAGGGTTCTGGTCATGATGAGCTGGTACTTCATCTCGCAGGAAACCAGCTTGCCGGAAGCCGTGTTGCCGCAGTGGAAGCCCATGAAGGTGTCCTTGTGGGCATATCCGTAACGTCCCTTGACGCTCTCCTCATACATGTCGGCGGGAACCGTGTTGTTGATGTCAAGAAGCGTCACCGTGTCCCGGCTGATGACCGTTCCGATATATTCGCTCAAGGCCCCGTAAATATCCACCTCGCAGGACACCGGGATCCCCTTCGCCGTCAGTCTGCCGTTCACGTAGCAGGGCACGAAGCCAAACTGTGTCTGGAAGGCCGGCCAGCACTTTCCGGCAATGGCCACGTAGGGCCTGGAGCCCCGATGGGCCTCCACCCAGTCCAAGAGGGTCAGCTCGTACTGGGCCAGGCGCGCAAGGACCTCCGGCTTCTTGTTGCCCTCTCCAAGGTCCGTCTCCATCTCCCTCACCACGTCGGGAATCCGCTCGTCGCCCTCGTGGTTCTTGAAGGATTCGAACAGGTCCAGCTCGGAATTCTCCTCGATCTCCACGCCCAGGTCATAAAGTCTCTTGATGGGCGCGTTGCAGGCCAGGAAATCCTGGGGCCTGGGGCCGAAGGAAATGATTTTCAGGTTTTCAAGTGCCACCTCGGTCCTCGCCACCGGCAAAAACTCATGGATCATGTCCGCGCACTCCTCCGCCGTCCCCACCGGATATTCCGGAATATAGGCGCGGATGTTTCTGAGACTTAAATTATAGCTGGCGTTCAGCATGCCGCAGTAGGCGTCGCCCCGCCCATGAATCAGATCCTCCTGGGTCTCCTCCGCGGCCGCCACAAACATCACCGGTCCGCCGAATTCCTTCGCGAGAAGCGTCTCGGAGCTTTCCGGCCCGAAATTCCCCAGATACACCACCAGTGCGTTGCAGCCCGCCAGCCGCACCTCGGCGACGGCCCTTCTCATATGCAGCTCGTTCTCCACGCAGGTGGGGCACTCATAAATTTCCCCATACTTTTTCTCGTAGGCCGCCACCAGGGCCTTCCTCCTGGTCTCCGACAGCGTCATCGGGAAACAGTCCCGGCTCACCGCCACGACACCGACTTTGATTTCAGGAATATTGTTCATCCTTTCCCCTCCAATCCCTATATTTGACAGGCAATCGCGAAACTCAAAATTGCAGGGTGGATTCTGACGATTGCATCCATCCAAAGCCTGCTGCGCCAACCATTCCAATGAGCTCATAAGAGCAGAAAACCCTCGGGCATGGGCCCTCCGGTTTTCCATGGTCTCATCTCCATGGCGCAGAGGCCTTTTCCTGGATGCAATCGTCAGAATCCTTTCCATGTTTTACAGTTTCGCAATCGCCTGCTCCATTTATGTTAAAACGCCTGGCAGAACGCGTCCATGATCAGCATGGCGACCGCCGCCCCGGGATCCTTAAGGCTTCTGGAAGCCTCGCCCCGGGTGGCCGCCCTTCCGTGGACCGCCAGCATGGTCGTGGTCTCCTCAAAGCCCTTTTCCGCCGCCGCCCTGGCGTCCTTTGCCGCCGCCTTCAAGTCCTTGCCCGCTTCCTTCGCCGCCTTGAGCGCTTCCACGGCGGGAACCATGCCGTCCAGGAAGGTCTTGTCGCCAACCTTTGCCTTCCCCAGGTTCATGACACCCTCCGCATAGCCCTCAAACAGCTCTACCGCTTCCAAAAGCCCCGTCTCCGTCTTTCCCCGGAGCCTCTTGCCCGCCTGCATCAGTCCCGAAGCCATCAGCGTCCCCATGGTGGAGGGCACCGCGATGGACATGGCCTTCCCCGCCGTGTAGAGGAGCTTCCCGGAATCGGCCTCCCCCGTCCCGGCCACGGCTTTGTAGGCCGCCGCAAACCCGTCGGACATAGTGAGCCCCAGGTCGCCGTCACCCACCACGCTGTCCAGGTCGATCAGGTAATCCCTGTGGGCCGCCATGATCTCACTGGCCTTCTTTAAGAAACCGGCCAGACCGTTGACATCCTCGCCCTTTCCGCTCTCCGCCGCTTTCTCCACCGCCTTCGCCGCCTTCTTCACATCCATCTTCACCGTGCCCTCCGAAGAGACGCTTCCCTGATGGAAGAAGGGCGTCTGGGCCGGCTTACCGAGAAGCCGCTCCAGCTCCTCGTCCAGCTTCAGCACGGAAATGGAGACGCCCGCCATCTCCAGGGCCGTGGCGTACTCGCCCACATAATATTTCTTCACCGTGATGTTTCTGCTCTTTAGCACGGCGTCAATCTTTCTGGTGACAATGTACTGCTCGTCAAGGGTGGTGGCGCCGAGACCGTTCACCAGGACGGCCACCCGGCCGCCGTCGATTTCGTCGAAGTCCCCCAGGACTTTCTCCAGCATCTCCTCCACGATCTGGTCCGCCGGCTCCAGCTTCCCCCGGCGGATGCCGGTCTCCCCGTGGATCCCCATGCCGATCTCCATCTCGTCCTCGCCGATGGCAAAGCCCGCATGCCCGACCCTGGGGACGATGCAGGGAGTCAGCGCCACGCCCATGGTGCGGACGTTTGCGGCCGCCTTCTCGGCAACGCGCTTCACCTCGTCAAGGCTCATCATCTCGTCGGCCGCCGCCCCCGCGCACTTGTAGACAAAGAAAATGCCGGCCACGCCGCGGCGGATGCTCTTCTCCCCCGGCGCAGGCAGAGGGCCGGACGCCACGTCGTCCGCCCCGAGGACCGTCTCCACCCGGATCCCGTCCTCGAATTCGGCCATCTCGGCCGCCATGTTGAAATTAAAAATGTCCCCGTTGTAATTCCCATAAATATAGAGGACCCCGGCGCCGGAGTCGATGGCCTTCGTCACCGCCAGCATCTGCTCGGAGCTGGGGGACTGAAACACGTCGCCCACGCAGCAGCCGTCCAGCATCCCTCTTCCCACGTACCCCAAAAACAGGGGAAGGTGGCCGGAACCGCCTCCGGTGGCAATGCCCACCTTGCCCTCCTTCTTGCCCGCCGCAACCAGGCACCGCAGATCGTCCGCCACGTAAGTCACCAGGTCAGGATGAGCCACATAGATCCCCTCCAGCATCTCATCCACGTAATGTTCCGGTGCATTGATGATTTTTTTCATGATTAACCTCCACTCCCTCCATTAAGCTAAATATTTAGTTTTTTGCTATAGCTTTTGCATTTATAGTAACAACTTCTTTTCCCATTGTCAACAGTCGTCTATCATATTTTTAAAATATATCCTGATTTTTTTCTTTATTTTTATCTATAATTTCCTATCATTTTGTTTCACTGTTATTATTTTAAAAAAATAACTAAAAATCACTTGCTTTTAAGTCCTCCTTGTGCTATAGTTTTTTCTAAAATGTACTATTGTCTTTCTAGATTAGCAAGGAGAAACCATGAAAGGTAAAAAACCGTTGCAGGACATCGCCGCCGAACTGGGAGTCTCACCGGCCGCCGTTTCCTTTGTCCTGAACAGCAAAAAAGGCGTCAGCGACGCCACTCGTACCAGAATCACGGCAGTTCTGGAAAACTATGGATACCGAATCCGCAAAAACACAGCAGAAGATACCCACACAGCAGAACGCATTCCCAAGAGTATACGTTTTCTAAAGTATAAAAATTCTGCCATTTTAGTGGAAGAGAACGGAAACTTTGTCTCTTCCATCATTGACGCCCTGGAAGAAGAATGCCGCAAGCTGGGCTTTGATCTGGTCATTACCACCTTCGGTCCGGAAAATCGAAGGGAAATTTACTCCATCGTATCTGCAGAGCCCATGGACGGGATTATCGTACTTGGCACCGAACTCGATGCGGCGGATCTTCCGTTTTTCGAGACACTTTCCGTCCCGGTTATTTTAGTAGATACCCCAGCCCCCGGCCGATCCTTAAACTGCGTCACCATGAACAACGAAGAGATCGCAGAGAAAGCAGTCGATTACTTTTATCAACTGGGACATCGAACAATCGGATATCTCCACAGTTCCATGGATACCGGAAACTTTCACGCTCGTATGTGCGGCTACCGCAATGCCATAGCCAGGCTGGGCCTGCCCTTAAAGGAGGAACAAATTTACTCGATCACGCCATCCATGACCGGTTCCTATGAAGAAATGTGCAGTCTGCTTGAGAGCGGTATCTGTTTCCCCTCCGCCCTTCTGGCAGACAACGATATGATTGCTCTGGGCTGCAGCAGGGCCCTGAAAGACAAAGGCTTCACGCTTCCTCAGGATTGTTCCATCATCGGAATCGACGATATCTCGTTCAGCACCATCTGCTCACCGCCCTTGACCTCCGTTCGGATTCCCTGCAAAGATCTGGGCTCCATGGTGGTACAGCTTCTTCACTATAAGCTCACCCATCCCGATACGCCTGCAGTTAAGGCACTCCTAAGCGGGGAACTAATCATCCGTGGGAGCGCCGTAGCCGCGGTCACTAAGCCGGCCAGATAACTATAAATAAGGGAATGTGCAATCAAATAGGAAAGAGCTTGCATAAAAGCTGCCATGCCCGGATATTTCCTCTGACATGGCAGCTTTTTTATCAATGATTCAGCAAAACAGCTTACACTTCAAATCTTCCGCGCATGAGCACTTTTCCATCCCAAAGAGCCCTCTTGCCTCTGGAAAACAGTCCGTCTATTTCCAGGTTGGGAGAGAGTACCAAAAGATCTGCATCGGCACCCTCGGCCACGCATCCCTTCACGCCCACTTTGCCCAGCACATCTGCAGGTGTGGAGGTCACCAATCTCAGAACCTCCTCCAGTTTCCGTCCTCGTCCGGTCAGGCAGCGGACCGTCTCATGAAGAGACCCAGGAGAGGCATACGTCAATCCCACGCATTCTCCCAATTCATTGAACCGTGGCTGGCTGCCATAGCCGTCACTGGAAACCGTAATATGTTCTGCACTGCTTCCCTCTTGGCTTAGGGCATATTCGAGCATATCGGCCATCGCCTCCACCTCTTTCGGGTCACAGCCGGCCGTAACATCCATATACCCGCCGCGCCGGACCAATTCTACGCCCTGGCCGATCAATTCCCGGCTTCTCCCCATATGGGTGGGCAGAAGATTCCTGACCGGAAGATCGGAATGATCCAGCGCATAAAACACAGGGTCAAGCCCGTCACGCCCGGAGCCCATGTGCATGGTCACAAGCCCCGGCTTATTGCTCAGCAGTCCGGCCCGCCTCGCTGCCGTGGCAAGGCGAATGAGCTCTTCCCCCGTGGGATTGGAGCTTCTGTGGTCGCTGACTGCTATCTTGACACCGATAATGGGATCTACCATCATAATGTCTTTTTCCAGATTTCCGGTAAGGGTGATCGGCGGATAGACATAGGCGCTGCTGAGCACATAGACCGTGATCCCCTCATCGCTCAGAGCCTGTGCCTTGGCGACCAGATTCTCCATACTGCGGGTAATTCCGTCCGTTCCCAGAAGTCCCACCACAGTTGTGATGCCATTTTTTACAAATACGCTCAACTGTGATTCCGGAACCCGGGATGCCGGCCCCTGCTCTCCTCCTCCCCCTGTAATGTGGACATGGAGATCGATGTATCCGGGAACCAACTTCCGCCCTTCCAGCTCAAAAACCTCCACGTCCGGCAAGCCCTCATAGCCTTCAATCTGATCTTCAATCCGGCATACCTTCTCTCCGACGATCAGAACATCCTTCTTTCCCAAATGTTCCGGAGCATACACATCCGCATGTTTCAGCAGTTTGATCATCACATTATCCCTCACTTTTCACAATATCCGAGAAACCTGCAAGAGACAAGCTCTCTTCCGTTTCCAATCGTGTGCTTAACCCTCCGATCCACCGATGTTTTTCTGTTCCTCATCGCTGAGCTTCGCAATACCGAATCCGGTATAGCCCCAGATAATGGCAAAAATGAATCCGGTGTAACACAGAATCGCCCAGGGCAAATAGGATAACGTAGCTACTCCGGTAGTCGCTGCCATATACGCACCTGCAGCAGACCAGGGCACCAGAGGCACAAACACCGTACCTGCGTCTTCCAGTGTCCGGGACAGGTTCTTAGCAGCCAGCCCGCGCTCCCGATAAGCATCCTTGAACATCTCACCAGGAATCAGGATGGAGAGATAAGAATTACCAGTACAAAGCGCCATGGTGATACAGGATACCACAGTTGCAAGAATCAGAGAGCCCGTGCTCTTCGCGACAGAAAGGATCTTTTGAAGCACTACATCCAAAAATCCCGCCTTACTCATAATGCCTGCAAAGCAGAATGCACAGAGCACCAGCAGTGTGGTGGTCATGATACTCATCATACCGCCGCGGTTCAGCAATTTGGTCACACTCTCAGCGGCATTCGCAGGATCAAAACCTGCCCGGGAAATCATGGAAATGTCAAAGCCGTTGACGGTTGCTCCCAGCACATTTTTTAAGGAAACACCCTGAATGAAGATTCCCTCGATGCCAGCTACCACACAGCTTCCCAGCATGACGGGAATCGTAGGCAACCGCATAAGCGATCCGGCCAAAACAATGATGATCGGCAGAATAATCAAAAAGTTCCAATGATACATGCTGTCCAACTGAGCGAGCATGGTCGTAACCGTACCCGACGACACACCGGCACTGGCGTTCGCATTCATTCCCACAATCGCATACACGATCAGAGAGACGATCGTGGCGGGAATGGTGGTATAAAACATATGACCGATATGTTCATAAAGCTGGCTGCCTGCCGCCATTGGCGCCAGGTTTGTGGTGTCAGACAGAGGAGACATCTTATCACCGAAATAGCTGCCTGCGATAACCGCACCTGCAGTCGCCGGCAACGAGACGCCAAGCGCCTCTGCAATTCCCATCAAAGCTACACCCATGGTAGCTACAGAGCCCCAGGACGTTCCGGTAACCACGGAGACTACGGCAGTAATCAGGAATGCCGTCACCAACAGAAGCTTCGGACTGACAATCTGTACACCGTAGTAGATCATCATGGGAATCGTACCAGAGGACATCCAGGTTCCCACCATGGCACCCACGGTAATCAGGATCAGAATCGACGGCATCCCTTTGGCGATCTTCTGACAGATTTCATCCATCAGCTCATCCCAGGTACAGCCCACCCGAAAAGCGATAATCGCCGCCACACACGCCACCATAATCAAAAGCGGTTCGGTGGCAAAGCCCAGCACACCTTTTCCGATGGTCAGGATCAGCAGCATGGCAACAATGGGGATGAGCGATTCCAGCAAAGTAGGCGCCCGCTTCACCCTTGCCTTTTTGGCTTTCTTTTCCTTTTGCTCTTTTTTCATTATGTAGCCTCCTTCTTCTTTATTTTGCGCCGCCACCGTCATTTTTCATATAAAACTCAATTTTTTCATGAAATTTTGGCTATTTTTTTATTTTATCGACGCAATATGTTAGTATTATATGTTATATTTTATAAACTGTCAATTTAAATTCCAAAGACATGCACATAAAAAGAAACCGCTGTACCAGAAAAAATCCGGCGCAGCGGTTTCTTTTTATGTGCATGCAATTATTTCAGAGTAACCTTGGCTCCCTCGCCTTCCAGCTTCGCCTTCAGTTCCTCAGCCTCTTCCTTGGTAGCCTGAGCCTTCACAACCTTGGGAGCGCCGTCCACCACTTCCTTCGCCTCTTTCAGGCCAAGGCCGGTAGCTTCACGGACAACCTTGATCACCTTGACCTTGTTGGGGCCAACCTCGGTCAGCTCAACGTCGAACTCGGTCTTCTCTTCCTCAGCGGCTGCGCCTGCACCTGCTGCTGCCACGACAACACCCGCTGCTGCGGATACGCCGAACTCTTCCTCACAAGCCTTTACCAGCTCATTCAACTCCAATACGCTTAACTCTTTGATCGCATCAATAAATTCTGCCGTCGTCAACTTTGCCATTTGAATTTACCTCCATTAATTTATATTGTTCGTAGACTATTTTCAATTTTTCATGCAGTCTTCTGTATAAAACAGCACTCTGCCCTCAAGACAAAACCAATTATTCTGCCTTCGCTTCTGCAATCTGGTTGAGTACCCGGGCCAGATTTGTGATGGGAGACTGGATGCTTCCAAGCAGCTTGCCAAGCAGCTCCTCTCTGCCAGGGATCGTCGCAATCACCTTGATACCGGCCGCATCGTAGTAGGTTCCCTCAACCACACCAGATTTCAGCTCCAGCTTATCTGCCTTCTTGCCAAACTCATTGAGCACGCGGGCAGGAGCCGTCTCGTCCGTAGCGGACGTAGCCAGCGCAGTGGGGCCTTCCAGATCTGCCTTCAACGGTTCAAAATCCGTACCCTGGATCGCAAAGTTAATCATCGTATTTTTATATACCTTATAATTAACTCCGGCCGCCCGAAGCTGTCTGCGCAGTTCCGTATCCTGCTCCACAGTCAGGCCGCGGTAATCCACCAGCACTGCGGATTTCGCTTCTTTTAACAGATTGGAAATCTCTTCCACGACAGGCTGTTTTAATTCTACCTTCGCCATTCTTTTTTCCTCCTTATCTTATTTTATCGCCGCAAAACCCCGCATGCAAAAGACATGCGGGGCATAAGGATTCACAGATCGTCAATCTTATCTCCTCGGCAGGCGCATCTGCTTACACTTTTCAGTACCTGCTGTCTTCGGCGAGTGTACACACAGGGCGTACTCATATAAATTAACACAGATTGTTTTCCGTGTCAATCGCTGAATTACTTTTTTTGCAAGCGGCCGGGGACTTGCGTTCCATCCCTGCGCCGCCGTGCTGCAGCTCCAGAGCTTACGCCCTGTCGCTGAGGGCATTCGCCCTATGGTCTGAGAGTAGGACGATCCCGACCGCAAGCGGCCGGATCGTCCTACTCTCATCCCGCACGGCTCATTGCTTACATCAACTTCATAGGGTTCACTTTCACGCCGGGGCCCATGGTGGAGGTCAGGGTGACGCTCCTCAGATACTGGCCCTTTAATGCGCTGGGTTTTGCCTTTATAATTGCATTCATTAACGTCTGGAAGTTTTCGGACAACTGCTCCTCGGTGAAGGAAGCCTTGCCCAGCGGTACGTGAACGATATTGGTCTTATCCAGTCTGTACTCGATCTTACCGGCCTTGATATCGGCGATGGCCTTTGCCACGTCCATGGTGACGGTTCCGGCCTTCGGGTTGGGCATCAGGCCCTTGGGGCCCAGCACGCGGCCCAGACGGCCAACCACGCCCATCATGTCGGGAGTTGCCACGACCACGTCAAAATCCAGCCAGCCTTCGTTCTGGATCTTCGGGATCAGCTCCTCGGCGCCCACAAAATCGGCACCTGCGGCCTGAGCCTCGTCAGCCTTGGCATTCTTTGCAAACACCAGGACGCGAACCGTTTTTCCGGTTCCGTGGGGCAGCACCACTGCACCTCTGATCTGCTGGTCCGCATGACGTCCGTCGCAGCCCGTTCTGATATGGGCCTCGATGGTCTCATCGAATTTGGCAACTGCGGTCTTCTTAACCAGGGCGACCGCATCTGCCGGATCATACTGGATGGTACGGTCAACTAATTTAGCAGCTTCTGCGTATTTCTTTCCTCTTTTCATGAAATAAACCTCCTAGTGGTAATTGCGGGAACATCCCTCCCACAGATCAATGACATCGTTCAATTTAGTCCTCAACCGTGATTCCCATGCTGCGGGCCGTGCCTGCGACCATGCTCATGGCCGCCTCGACGGAAGCCGCATTCAGGTCGGGCATCTTCATCTCGGCGATCTCCTGAAGCTTCGCCTTGGAAATGCTGGCAACCTTGTTCTTGTTGGGAACGCCGGAGCCGGACTTGATGTTGCAGGCCTTCTTTAACAGAACTGCCGCAGGCGGAGTCTTGGTCACGAAGCTGAAGCTTCTGTCCGCATACACCGTGATGACAACCGGAATGATCAGATCGCCCTTGTCTGCCGTTCTTGCATTAAATTCCTTGGTAAACTGAACAATGTTCACACCGTGCTGACCCAGTGCGGGACCAACCGGCGGAGCAGGCGTCGCCTTGCCGGCGGGAATCTGTAATTTAATATAACCTGTTACTTTCTTTGCCATGTCAGGCACCTCCTAAATACTTGTGGTAATGGACGGTCTCCCGTCCTGATTAACGGCTTACGCCTCCCACGCGCTGCCATAATCTCAGACAGACGCTTCCCTAAGTTACATCTTCTTCACTTCTGTGAAATTCAGCTCCACCGGTGTCTCCCGGCCGAACATATCCACGTTGATGGTGACGCTCTGCTTGCTCTCGTTGATCGCCTTAATGTTGCCCACCGTTCCTTCCCAGGCCCCGGAGGTAACCATCACTGCATCTCCAAGCTCAAAATCCAAAGTCACCTCGCCGTCCCTGATGCCGAGAGGACGCATCTCCTCCTCGGAGAGGGGAACCGGCTTGGAACCGGGACCGACAAAGCCCGTCACTCCTCTGGTGTTTCTCACGACATACCATGTTTCGTCATTCATGACCATGTTGATCAGGACATAGCCAGGAAACATCTTCTTCTGAACCTGCTTCCTCATGCCGTTCTTGACCTCGACGACATCCTGCATCGGTACGGTCACTTCCAGGATCTGGTCATGGAGGTTCCTGTTTTCGATTGTCTTCTCAATGTCAACCTTCACCTTGTTTTCATATCCGGAATAAGTATGAACTACATACCAATTCGCTTCTGACATATCATCACCTTATCCTTATATCACGAAATTGATACCGAATTTCATCACCAGATCCAAAAGCGCAATCAACGCACCCAGGAACACAGATGTGAGTATCACTGCAATTGTCTGTCTTGTGAAAGACTTCTTGTCCGGCCAGATCACTTTCTTGAACTCTGCCTTCAAGCTTTTGAATAAGCTCTTTTTCTTCTTTGCGCTTTCTTCCATGTCCTTCTCACTTTCCTTTTGCAGCAATCATTTACTTCGTTTCTTTATGCATGGTATGCGTTTTGCAGAATCTGCAATACTTCTTGGTTTCCATTCTCTCAGGATGTGCTTTCTTATCCTTCGTCATGTTGTAATTCCGCTGCTTGCATTCCGTACACGCCAATGTAATCCTTACACGCACAACTTCCACCTCCGTTATTATTTTTTGTAATTCGGGCCAAAAAAAAAAGCCCTTCGCTTCCATACGCTCATTCACTATACCACAAAAGTAACCATACGTCAAGGGGAAGCTCATAACAGAGCCGCCTCTCTTTGAGACGGCCCTGCTACTTTCTCTCCCGCCAAACGCCTATCTGCAATGTCTTCCGCCATGTCCGTGATGGCCTGAATGATGTCCACCCTGGCCCGCGGTGCCCCATGTAATGTCACAATAGTCGCAATATCCGTCACCGTTTCCGTCAAAATGGTTCACACAATACCCATAACCTCCATTATAACAACCGGACGGCGCCGGTGCCTGGGGCGGAGCCTCTGTGGGAGCTTCTGTCGGGCTTTCTGTAGGCGCCTCTGTCGGAGCCTCCGTGGGCGTCTCCACCGGAGCCGCCGTCTGTGGCTCTGCTTGAGGTTCTCTCTGAATCTCCCTCGGGGCCTCTGTCCGAACGATCGCCTCAGACTGAACCTCGGGTTCTGAAACCATCGCTCCCTTTCCGACCGATAACACACTGGCAATCCCAATCAGCAAGAATTTTACCATTTCCATACACCTCTCCTGATTCCCTATACATCACAAACCATTGCTTCTATAGGGTCTATCATAACCCTAAGGATCATTTTTCGCAAGAGGAAAATTTGATCAATGAGGACAGACGGCAAATACAGTCTTTATACCTATCCAATCGATGGTCAGCGGCCGCCTCCCTTCGAATACGTTCTGCAGATTCCCACAACCGCTCCGCTGAGTGCCAAAAGCGCCAGAGCGTTTGGAATCACCATCAAGCCGTTAAAGAAATCGGCCAGAGCCCAAACCAGGTCCACTTTCAGAGCCGAACCGGTGATGATAAAGGCCAGCACGAGCAACGAATACACCTTTGCCCCGGCCTTTCCGAACAGATACTTCGCATTGATTTCTCCAAAGAAATGCCAGCCGAGGATGGTGGAGAATGCAAAGAAGAGCAGACACACTGCTACAAAAATATCCCCGAAGCTGCCAAAACCAGTGGTAAACGCTGCCTGGGTAAGGGCTACTCCTGACTGTCCGCTTTCCAACACACCGGAGGTCAAAATAGAAAATACGGTCAAATTCAGAATCACAAAGGTATCAATGAACACACTGATCATGGCCGCCAATCCCTGTTCATGAGGATTCTTTGCAGTGGCTCTTGCATGAGCATGGGGCGTCGAACCCATTCCGGCTTCATTGGAAAACAGCCCTCTCGCCACGCCAAATCGAATGGCCTCCCGCACCGCGATGCCGGCCCCGGCTCCCAGAACCGCCTTCGGATCAAATGCTCCC
>CAJUOF010000065.1 GCA_910587905.1 uncultured Lachnospiraceae bacterium | reverse complement strand
GGTCAGGAGCTTCTTCACCATCAGGTTCATCTTGGAAGCCTCGTCGATGATCACGTCGCAGTACCATTCCATGGTCTCCGGGTCGTCATTGATCCCTTCTTTTAAACCCTCCGCATACCCCTGCACCAGGGCGATGGGCGTCTTTAGCTCATGGGAGACATTGGCCAGGAACTCCCTGCGCATCTCGTCGATCCTCGTCTTCTGCTCGATGTCCCGCTTAAGCTCCAGGTTCGCCGCCTTAAGCTCCAGGATGGTCTGCTCCAGCCGGGCCGACATATAATTCATACTCTCCCCCAGCATGGCGATTTCCCGGTTGTCCTCCCCCTCGTATCTGGCCGTGAAATCCAGCTTCGCCATCCGCTCTGCCAGGGAGGACAGGTGGAGGATGGGATCCGTCATGTTCTTGGTCAGCCGCCAGACGGCCAGGACTCCCACTGCCGCCACAAAAAGAGCTACATAAATATGGAACTGATTCACCATCCGCACGGTCTCCTGGATGCTCTGCAAGGGAACTCGCATGAGCGAAAAGCTCCCTCCCGCAAAAAACGAAAACAATTCCATGTAGCTGGCCCCGGAAGTCTTGTCATAAACCTTGTTGATCTCATAATTCTCCGTCGCCTCGATCAGCCCCATGGTCTGATTCTTCCCCAGGATATAGTCGATCAGGTTGTTGCTCCCCTTCAAAACATCTCCGGCCGTGGAGGAATAGATCACACTTTGGCTGGAATCCCACAGAAAGATTTCGATATTATAGTTTTCTTTGATCCGCCGCAGGTAGAGCTTGGTGTCATCCGTCACAGTGCCGTCCCTGAGAAGCCGCTCCTCCAGCTCGTCGTTGGCCTGAACGAGGGTCCTGCGCTTTTCCCGCATATAATAAGGCTCCAGACAGAAATTGATGGCGATCCAGCTGGCCCCGATGACCACGGCCACCACACCCGCCAGGATCATGGTGTATTTGAATCGGATGGTATGCTTCATTTACGGCTCCACCTCAAACTTATAGCCCATCCCCCAGATGGTCTTAATGTACTCGCCCTGCTTTCCCAGCTTGCTCCTGAGCTTTTTCACGTGGGTGTCGATGGTCCTCGCATCCCCGAAATAGTCGTAATTCCACACGTGGTTCAGGATGTTCTCCCGGGAGAGGGCCAGCCCCTGGTTCTCCACAAAATAAGTCAGAAGCTCAAACTCCTTGAAGCTGAGCTCCACTTGCTTTCCCTCCACTAGGACCTGGTGGGCCGCCTTGTCGAGAACGATCCCGCCCACCTCAATGCTGTCCGTCTTCGCCGCCATGCTCCGCCTTAAGATCGCCTCCACCCTGGCCACCAGAATCTTCGGGCTGAAAGGCTTGGAAATGTATTCGTCCACCCCCAGCTCAAAACCGAGAAGCTCGTCCCGCTCCTCCCCCCTGGCCGTCAGCATGATAATGGGCACCTGGGAATATTGGCGGATGGTCCGGACCGCCTCGTACCCGTCCATGTTTGGCATCATCACATCCATGATGATCAGGCTGATCCCCTTATCCACAAAAAAAAGGTCGACCGCCTCCCCTCCGTCCCCCGCTTCCAGGACAGCAAACTCTTTTTTGGAAAGGAAATCTCTCACCAGCTTCCTCATCCTGGCCTCGTCGTCCACCACAAGAATCTTCAGTTTTTCCATTCCGTTTCCGCCTTCCTCTGCACTCCGCAGATTTTCCTTCCTGTCATTTTATCAGAAGGATGCCCATATTTCCATACTTTCCGCGACAAATTCACGGAACTTTCACAGGCGGAAAACCGTTCCTGTGTTTTTGTTAAAAGCTCCACCTGTGCGGTTGGGATATTGGAGTCTGTCTTCGCCGGGGAACAGCCATTTGAAGCAGACAATGGGCGGATTTTATTTCCAGAATCTTCCAGAACCTCTTGTTTTTCTAACCTGCACTTGCTATAATTTCCTTGTATAAACCATTTACGGGGGAACCAGAACATGAAGCATGAAGAAGAACAACGGAAAGCACAAGGCCAGACCGTCCGGTTCGGCCACGGCGTCACGGGAAAGCTGGTGGGAGCCATTGCCGGCAGCGCCGTCATCGCGATCGCAGTACTGCTGATCGTCGTCTACATCCAGATGTCCCACACCCTCTTGGAGAAAAGCGAAAACCTGCTCTCCACCACCACGGAGCGGACCCTCCAGGAGACCGGGGCCTGGATGAACAAGACCCTGACCATGCTGGAAATGCAGCGGGATACCATTCAGTATGAGGACATGGACGTTCCCGCCATGGAAACATACATAAAGCACACGGTGAACCAGAACGACGCCTATCCGGCGGGGCTTTACGTGGCCCTCACCGACGGCTCCCTGTACCACGCCTCCTTCGTGCCGGGACCGGATTTCGACGCGCTCTCCAAGTCCTGGTATCAGGACGGGATTCAATCGGAGGATTTCATTCTGGGAGACGTCTATTTTGATGAAGACAGCCAGTCCTACGTGGTGGGCGCTTCCGGCGTCCTAAAAGACAGTGACGGGACGGTGCGCGGCGTCGCGGCCGCCGACGTCTACCTGGACTCCATCTCCCGGATCGTCGGCGAAGCCAAGATCGAGGACACCGGCGGGATCTTCCTGGTGGACACCAGGACGGACACCATCATCGGGCACCGGGATCCGGAGATCACCGGGCAGAAGCTCGGCGAGGTGGCCGGCGGCATGTACGCCTACGCCGACAAACAGATCCAGGCCGGAAAGACGGGGCTCTCCGTCTATGACAACACCTACATCCAGGTGGCGAAGGTCCCGGACAGCGACTGGACGGCGGTGGCCTACGTCTCCCGGTCGGAGGTCCTCCGGGAGCTCTATTATCTGACCGCCGTCATGGTCGTGGTGGCCGTCCTCGCCATCCTCCTGCTGATCGTCCTGGTCGTCATCCAGGTCCGGCGTATCATCGGCAGGCCCGTGAAGGAACTGAGCTACGTGGCCACCCAGATCGCGGAAGGCGCCCTGGACCAGACCATCCACTATCAGTCGAAGGACGAGCTGGGCATCCTCGCCGGCGACTTTAACGAGGTCACCGTGAGACTCCGGGAATACGTCAAATACATCAATGACATTTCCGACAAGCTCCGGGAGATCGCCGCGGGAAACCTGGCCTTCACCCTGGAGAATGAATACACCGGCGAATTTTCTAAAATCAAGACTTCCCTGGAGGAGATCGCTTCCGCCCTTGGCAATACCATCGGCCAGATCCGCACCGCCTCCAACCAGGTGGCTGCCGGTGCGGAGCAGGTCTCAAACGGGGCGCTCACCCTCTCCCAGGGTTCCACGGAACAGGCTTCCTCCGTGGATACCTTGGCCGCACATATCGATTCCGTCTCCGACAGCGTCCACAAGATCGCCCAGGGCGCTCAGGAAGCGGACCGGATCTCCAGTGAAGTCAAAAGCGGACTTCTGGAGAGCGACGCCAAGATGCGGAACCTGACGGAGGTGATCCAGAAGATCAACGAAAAGTCCTCCGAGATCCACCAGATCGTCAAGACCATCGAGGACATCGCCTTCCAGACCAACATCCTGGCCTTAAACGCCGCCGTGGAGGCGGCCAGGGCGGGCGTCGCCGGCAAGGGCTTTGCCGTGGTGGCCGACGAGGTCCGAAACCTGGCCGGGAAGTCTTCCGAGGCGGCCAAGGAGACCACCAAGCTTCTGAACCAGACCGTGGACTCCATGACGGAAGGTGTCGCCGCCGCCCGGGAGACCGCCGATTCCATGATGGCCGTGGTGGCCCAGACAGACAAAATGAGCAGCCTGATCAGCGGAATCGCGGAATACACCAAGCAGCAGGCGGCGAATGCCGAAGAGATCTCCCAGGGAATCGGGCAGATCTCCACCGTGGTTCAGAACAACGTGGCCACCTCCGAGGCCAGCGCCGCCGCCAGCGAAGAGCTGTCCGGTCAGGCTTCCACCTTAAAGGAGCTGGTGGCCCGCTTCCAAATCCACGACCGGTAAGCATTCATACATCACACCATTTCAAAAGAATCCCCGTGAAAGACCTTTCGCTTTCACGAGGATTCTTTTTAGCTGTCCGTTTTGCTGTTCAGCCAGGAGGTCAGGCCCAGGTATTGAGATACTGTCCTGCCATTCCGTCTACTGAAGGGGGCTCTTCTCGCCCGCCCTCTGTCTTTTCTTTCTCTTCTTCCTTTTTTGCCTTCCTCTTCAGCTCTTCGAGCTGCTCCTTTACCTTCCGGATCTCTTCCTCCAGTTCCTTCACTTTTTCAGCGTCATGGTTATGCTCTGCCTGTTTCTTTTCTTCTGTAAGAGTTTGAAGTTTCTTTTCCAGCTCTTTGATTTTGGCCTCCGTGCCGCCTCCTGCCGCACTGGACGCAGGCGCCCCTGCCGCCATACCTCCCACCGGAACTGTTCCTCCGCCAACCGGACCGATACTCATACAAATGCCTCCTTTGTTTTCCAAATCTTTCTCTCGGTATGTTCTCCCGATACGTTATCAATCGGCTCAGAGAAACGCAGCATAACCCGATTGACGCAAAGGGACAGTTTCCTGTTGCAAAAGAACGGGGATTCCATCATCTCTACAAAATCCGAAACAAAACCTTCAGCTTGTAAACACCCTCCAAAACCTCCTTCTCCACCGTACCCGACAGCGGTTCCAGGACGGTCCGGATGTTGGAGAGTCCTATTCCCTCCGGCGGAGGCGTCTTGATTTCCTCGTCGCAGCTATTTTCTACCAGGAGCAGATAAAGATTTCCCTTTTTCTTCCCTGAAAGATAAAGATAGCTTTTTTCCGGAGGAACCATTCTGCACGCCTCAAGCGCATTGTCAAAGGCATTGGAGAGGAGAATACACCAGTCGAGCTCCCTCAGCGCGCTCTTTTCCGGGATAGAAAGTTCACATTGAACCTGAATCCCTTCTTGTTTCGCAACCGCACATTTGCTCCCAAGCAGTACATCCACCGCCGAATTTCCTGTCCGGACCGTATAAAAAAGCACCTCGGCCGCCTCTCCAAGCTGGTCCAGATATTCACAGGCTTGTTCCTCCTGCCCTGTCCGCAAAAGTTCCTTTAACACTGTCAGATGATTGTTGAGGTCATGACGAAACGCACGCGTCTGTTTCTCCCTTATGGCCGCCTCATCCACATATCTTTTTTGCTCTGCCGCCTGTTCTGAGAGGTAGAATAATTTCTTCTCTGCAAGCTGCATCCTGGCAAGCCTCTGATAAATCAAAAGCACCGCCAGGAGACAAGCTCCGGCCAGGAGCTGCAAAAGCAAATTTTCCCCATGGCTCACCCGCACCTCAGTGGATAGGGTTCCCGCGGCCATATCCACCGTGATGGCTCCGTCATAAAAGGCGTCCTGGATGAGCCGTTCCACCAGGGCAATGAAAAAAAGAGGCGTCGTGAGAAGCAGAAGCTGCCCCCGTAAAAGCCCCTCCATGCTCCGATAAAAATGCCGCAGGATCAAGGTCAAAAAACCTGTGACGAGCAGAACCTTCACCAATTCCCGCACAGCGTCGACAGAGGGAATCCAGGTGTCCCACCTCATCATCAGAGGAAGAAGAACCTGGTAATCCATCCATCCGACAACGCTGTCTATGACGCCGAAGACAGACCGCAGCAAAACAGCGGTCATCCATGCCTCCCTCCAGGGCCTTTTCAAAACAAACATTCCAAAAACCGCAAGCAGCGCTACCTCTGATATCAGTCTCGCACTCCCCGGCAGCCTGCACTGAAGAAGCGCCAGGGCCGCAGATAAAAGCGCATAGGCCGCCCCAGCCCTTCGCAAAAACGGGCGGCCGCAAAAAAGGCAGAAAAAATAGCATAGGATATAGGGGAGCAGCAGCAGATAAAACAAACTTGGCATGACAATATACCACTCCAGTTCCTATCCCTCCTCTTCCATCCAGGCAAGCATCCTCTCCAGGAATGCCTTGTGATGATTTTTCGACACCGGAATCTGCTCTCCATTTTCCAGAAGGATCTCTCCGCCTGCATATTCCCGGAGAAACCTGGGATTCACCAGATAACTTCGATGGCATCGGATCAGATGAGGGAAGGTCTGTACCTCCGCATCCCTCATTCTCCCGTAGTAGTCGATCACCCCTTGCCTCGTATGGATAAAGATCTTCCGATTCATGACTTCGCAGTAGTAAATCTCACAGAAGGGAATTCGTTTGCAGCCGCCTGTGGTTCGAATGCAGAGATTTTCCTCCCTGCCCCCACGGATCCGCTTTAAAACTCTCTTTAATGTTCGTTCCAACCGATTCTGATCGATGGGTTTACAGAGGTAATCTGCCGCTTCCACCTCAAAGGCATCCGGCATGTATTCTGAGAAAGCTGTAGTAAAAATTAACTCCCCTGCAAATCCGAGCTCTCTGAGCCTGCCCGCTGCCTTCATCCCATTCATTCCCGGCATTCTGATGTCCAGGAACAGCAGATCATAGTCTAGGGAACTGCACAGCAAACTGACGGCATCAAAATAGCGGTTGATCCGGTACTCCTCCTCCTGTTTTTTCAATATAGAAGAGACGGCCATCTTGAGCTTCTCACACATGACCGTCTCATCATCACAAATTGCTATTTTTATCATGGCAGAATCCTCCGTATCTTTCATTTTAGAAAAAATCCTCTCCCATTTCAATGGAAAATGGTGTAAAAGATCGAAAAATTGCTGCGAATGGCCAAACCAAATTTCGTTTATCTGCCGCCCAGGATCCCATGTCTTTTGATGATATGCTCCCTGATATACCGGAAGGTTGCCTCTTCCCCATCCCTCGCCAACATCTTAAGAAGTGCCTCCAACTGACGTCTGGTCTTTGGATGAATGACCATGACATCCTTCGCCTTATTGTAATACTCCAGCGGACTGGCATCCGTATAGTTCTCCTTCTGATAGGTTTTGGACGCGGCGATCCGATCCATGAACATCTCAAGGACATACTTCACCGGCATCTGCATCCCTGCCACCTCAAACCCGCGATCCGTATCCACGTCAATCCAGTACTCGAAATGATGCTTGTTGCGTCCCTTGTGGTGAAGCCAGGCAGAAGAATATCCTTTCTCCTCCCGCTCTGCCGCATTGGGACTCCGATTCCCCTGATAATACTTACATCCCACAAAAAACTCTTTTGGATTGTATTTGGACAAGTCGTGGAGAAGCCCCTGTTGATACATCCCAACCTGAAAGCAGTTCTTCATAACCTCCCCTTTATGGTGATTGATTGTCTTCAAATGCTCCCAGACCTTCATTCCTCTTTCCCTCCATGAATTTCTTTCCCCATACCGGACTCCTTTCCGCCGCGAGCCTCTTTTCCCCCATGAGCGCCCCTTCCATCCTGCCCCTCTTCCTCCTCGAGAACTTTGATTCCCCGAGGTCCCACAGGCGTGGAAAATACAATCTGCGTGCTGGTCCTGCCATAATCCTGCAGTCTGCCAATGAACTGATCGAGCTCCACGGTACTCTGGAAGGCCACCTTGATCAGCATAGAAAACTGACCAGTGACACAGTTGCACTCCAACACGTTGGGACAGGACTCGATGAAGGGATAAAACTGATTCTTCTGCTTCGGCTGCACTTCCAGATTGATAAACGCCATGATATGGTATCCCAGACGCTCCACGTTCACCTGCGCCGAATATCCCTTGATGATCCCCGCTTTTTCCAACCGTTCGATCCTGGCCGACACCGCAGGGGAAGAAAGATACGCCTGTTCCGCAATGACTTTCAAGGGTGTCCTGGCATTTTTTTGCAAAATGCTGACGATCTGCTGATCTATATGATCCATCATTTTTTATACCCCCTGTTTGATTCCCCCCTATTATACGTCCTTCGCTTATTTTTTTCAAGTATTTCTATCCATACGCTTAACAAAATTAATATAAAGGATTTTCTCCAGAATCAGGAAACAAGGGCAAGCCCCCCTACATATCTTATAGTGTAAATAAACTTTGGAGGATTACCCCATGAGTGATTTGGCTGCAACAAACTGTGGATGCCAGGCAGGCTGCGGAAACGGCTTCGGCGGAAACAACATCTTATTCCTGTTACTGATCCTTTGTGTCTGTGGAAACGGCTTCGGCGGCGGCGACGGATGCGGATGTGGTCTTGGTGGCTTTGGAAACGGTGATGGATGCGGATGCCTGATCTGGATCCTTCTTCTGTCCTGCCTCTGCGGCAACTAACAGCGGCAAAAGGACCGCCACAGCTCTGTCTGTGGCGGTCCGCCATTTTATCGTTGATTCTGAGCTCTTCATTCTAAACTCTAAGAAGGAAAATACTGGCTGTAGATCTTGTAGAAATCCGTCCCCATCTGCCCGTAGCTTCCCCGGTAGCTCACGCTCTCCCAGGCGCTCTCATTATTTATGGCACTGACATCTGCCACAAATGCATCATAGTATTCGTTAAAACGATCTGCCTTGTGCTTCTTACTCAAATATTCTTTATTCTGAGCCGTCTTGGTCTCGTCGTAATTGTTCACGCACCGAAGCAAGTAAAAGCCCTCTGACGTCTCAATCACCTGGCTTACCTCCTCCAGACTCAAAGCAAAGGCTGCATCCTCAAAAGCCTGCTCCGTCTCTCCCCGGACAAGCTCCCGTTCAAAAACATCTGCCTCGTTTTTGTCTCTTGCAACGGTAGAGAAGTCTTCTCCCGCCTGCACCCTTGCAAGAAGGGCTCCCGCCTCGGTGCGCGCCTGCTCCTTGGCCGCCTGATCCATTCCCCTCGTGTCAAGATAGATCTGTTGGACCGCAATCACCCGCGCCTCATCCTCACTGATCTCCGAGGAGACATCGGCTG
>CAJUOF010000064.1 GCA_910587905.1 uncultured Lachnospiraceae bacterium | reverse complement strand
TTTGATATTGTCAATATCCCTTTACACTTTTTCTTCACGAAATCTTTAAGCGGCTTTCTCCAGCGACTCATAATACTGCTTCCTTTTGAGCATTGGAGGCAGACCGCCATTGGCTGAGCATATCCTCCGATTATTCCAATAGATGATAAAGTATCTCCATATCAGGGTTTTAAGTTCCTCGATCGCCATTTTCTTTGTGTCATATCTGCCATACAGGAGTTCCTCCTTCATTCTCGCCCACATCGCTTCACAGCGTGCATTGTCATGACACCTGCCGCCATCGCTGTTCATACTCTGCACGATCCCGCGGCGTTTTAGCTCTGCCCTGTAGGATGCGCTTGTGTACTGACTCCCCCGGTCACTGTGAACAATCGCACCGCTGATGGACGGGAATGCCTTGGAAGCATTCTCTATTGTGGATATGCACAGCTCTGCCCTCATGTTATCTGCCATCGCAAGCCCGAGAACCCCCAGATCGTAACAGTCAAAGATGGCGGAGACATAGAGTTTCCCGTCTTGCGCGGGAATTTCGGTGATGTCCGTCACACACTTTTCCAGCGGCCTTTCTGCTGTGAAATCCCGTTTTAAAAGGTCATCCGATTTTCGGGCGTTCCTGTCGGCCTTTGTAATGCCATTAGGCCTGCGTTTTGGCCTGTGGCTTAAGCCGATTTCTTCCATGATCCTGTAGACCGTTCTTTCGCTGGGGATGTCTTCATCCGGGTATTTCAGCATTAACGCCTGGCACATCCTGCAGCGTCCATATGTGTCATTGCATTCATCCTCTGCCACGATAGCACGCATTTTTTCAGCGACGCTTTCATATTTCCACGGATCGTCCCGATGTTTCAGATACCAGTAAAATCCCTGCCTTGTCACATGAAGCGCATCACAATAAAACGCAATCCTCCCCTTTACAGCGCCGCCGTGTGTCTTGATATCAATAAACCTCATCCTCAGGTTTTTGCTGACTTCCGACGGCTCGCTGCGAAAAAAGCGCTTGCCTCTGCCAAAAACTCATTTTCCTCTTTTAAACGGGTAATTTCCTTTGCCTGTTCTTTGTTCTGCTGCCTGAGTTTCTGCACCTCCTCTGTAAGGCTCATCGCCGTATCTGGTGTCTGGGTTCCCGGCCCCAGATACAGCCTTGCGTCTTTTGCACGTTTATTCCATCCATACAGCGTATCTGTGTTGACTCCCAATTCCTTTGCCGCTTTGCTGAACCCGATCTCCCGACCGAGCTTTACTGCCTGAATTTTGAACTCCTTGTCATAAACTTTCTTCTGTGCCATTTCCTAACCTCCATTATCACTTTTTTTATAAATCTGTGAAGTGGAAGTGTCAAGTATTATGATACAACATCATATAGAGCTTTCCAACGATGTGATAAAAGAAATCGCACAAAAATATGAAAATGTGCAGAAAGGCGTAGGTGATATCATGGGTGGGGCATTGATTGAAACAGAGGCAAGAACGATATTAAATCAGGGGAAAAATCAAGGCAGAGATGAAACGAAAAAGAAGATGGCGCTTCGAATGTTGGATGACGGGGAGCTGCCTGTTGAGAAAATTGCACGGTATTCGGGTCTCAAAGTTGCGGAAGTGGAGCAACTTGCAAAGGTTCGGACAAAGTAAGATGGAAGAAGCCTTTTTAATGATTTGAAAGTAAAAATGATTTTTTTAAAATCTAATGGCTCCTAACATGACCGGGGCAGAGGGCCAGGTTTTAGGAACCAAGAGCATTGTATTTTCTCCTTGCCCCTGCCCTCTGTTTATTATATAATAGAGATAATTCACAGGCAGAAAAAGCCCGGAGAAAAATCGAAGCAGAGGGAGGCGTTTTATTTATGTTAAGAGTGGGCATGTTGACAAGCGGCGGCGACTGCCAGAGCTTGAACGCGGTGATGCGGGGCGTGGCAAAGGCGTTGTACCAGATGTATGATGATGTGGAGATTATTGGATTCAGGGATGGCTACAAAGGTCTGATCTATATGAATTACCAGATCATGCAGCCTTGGGATTTTTCAGGGATCCTGACGCAGGGGGGCACGATCCTCGGCACCTCCAGGCAGCCCTTCAAGCTGATGCGGGTCCATGATGAGAATGATTTGGACAAGGTCGAAGCCATGAAGCACACCTACAGGCAGCTTCGTCTGGAGTGCTTGGTGATACTGGGCGGAAACGGCAGCCAGAAGACGGCGAACCTGCTCAGGGAGGAGGGGCTGAACGTCATCGGCCTGCCCAAGACCATCGACAACGACCTCTGGGGCACGGACATGACCTTTGGTTTCCAGAGCGCGGTTGACATTGCGACGAATGCCATTGACTGCATCCACACCACGGCGGCGTCCCACAGCCGGGTGTTCATGATCGAGATCATGGGTCACGGGGCCGGATGGCTGACGCTGAACGCGGGCATGGCCGGCGGTGCCGACATCATCCTGATTCCGGAGATCCCTTACGATATCAATTCCGTCATCGGCGCCCTCAAGAAAAGGGAGAAGGAGGGCAAATTTTTCTCCATCATCGCGGTGGCGGAGGGAGCGATCTCCAAGGAGGACGCGAAGCTTACCAAGAAGGAGCTGAAGAAAAAGAAGGAGAAGGCGAAGAAGGACGGCAAGCCCGTTTATCCCTCCATTGCCTACGAGATCGGTGCGCAGATCGAGGAGGCCTGCGGCATTGAGGTCCGTGTGACGGTTCCCGGACACATGCAGAGGGGCGGCGTTCCCTGTGCCTATGACCGAGTGCTTTCTTCCCGCCTGGGCGCGGCGGCGGCCAGGATGATCAGCAAGAAGCAGTACGGTTACATGGTGGCGGTTAAGAGCCGGGAGATTTCCAAGACTCCTCTGGAAGAGGTGGCGGGAAAGTTGAAGACTGTTCCCCCGGAATCCACCATCATCGGGGAGGCAAGACTCCTTGGCATCAGCTTCGGCGACGAGCCTTACGGCGAGAAGGATAAGCGGAAATAGCGGCGGAGAACCGGATGAAATAAAAACGAAAATGAAAAACAGAAATGAAGAACGGAGCGAGAAAGGCAGACGGGCCGAACAGGGCCTGTCCGCCTTTCTCTTATGGGAAAGGTGTCGATATGGCATATACAGCATTGTACAGAAAATGGAGGCCCGGAACCTTTGAAGATGTCAAGGGGCAGGACCACATCGTGACGACGCTTAAGAATCAGATCAGGACCGGGCGCATCGGCCATGCCTATCTTTTTTGCGGGACCCGGGGAACGGGAAAGACGACCATTGCCAAGATTCTGGCGCAGGCGGTCAACTGTGAGCACCCCGTGGACGGGGATCCCTGCGGGGAATGTAGCGCCTGCCGTTCCATCGCCGCCGGAAATTCCGTCAATGTGGTGGAAATCGACGCCGCTTCCAACAACGGTGTGGATAACATCCGGGAGATCCGGGACGAGGTCCGGTATTCTCCGGCGGAAGGGAAATACAGAGTTTATATCATCGACGAGGTCCACATGCTGTCCACGGGGGCTTTTAACGCACTTTTGAAGACGTTGGAGGAGCCGCCTTCCTACGTGATCTTTATCCTGGCTACCACGGAGGTGCACAAGATACCGGTGACGGTGTTATCCCGGTGCCAGCGGTATGATTTCCGGCGAATCGGCGGCGATACCATCACGGATAGGCTGGCGGAAATGGCGGCTGCAGAGCAGATCGATGTGGAGGAAAAGGCGCTCCGCTATATCGCAAAGAAAGGGGACGGTTCCATGCGGGACGCCATCAGCCTGTTTGATCAGTGCGTGGCGTTTCATTACGGCGAGCGGCTTACTTATGAGAAGGTGTTGGAGGTCTTGGGGGCCGTGGACGGCGAAGTGTTCAGCAAACTGCTCCGGAAGGTGGCAAAAGGCGACACGGCGGGAAGCCTGCGGCTTGTGGAGGAGATTGTGGTCCAGGGGAGGGAGATCGCTCAGTTCGTGCTGGATTTCACCTGGTATATGCGAAATCTCCTGCTCTTCGAGGCTTCCGGTGACGAGGACAGCCTAGATGTGACGAAGGAAGATCTCGGACGACTTCGGGAAGAGGCAGAGCTGGTGGATGGGGGGACCCTGATGCGCTATATCCGTATCTTTTCGGAATTGTCGAACCAGCTGCGCTATGCGGCGGGGAAGCGGGTGCTCTTGGAGGTGGCCCTGATCCGTCTGACGAAACCGCAGATGGAAGAAAATCTGGATTCCGTCTTACAGAGGCTGAAGGAGCTGGAAAAGCGTGTGGAGGAAGGAGTGTTCACTCTGCCGGAGAGGGCCGGTGGGGAGGAACCTTCTGGAACGATTTCCTCAGTGCCAGGAACGAACGGCAGGGGCGGTGCAGCCTCCTCTGAGGATGAGGCGGTGGTCCTGACCAAAGCTCGGTACGAGGATTTGATGCTTGTGAGGGAACAATGGGGCCGCATTGCCAAAGAGATTGGGGGAGCCAGCGGTCCGGCTCTTCTCGGGGCGCAGGCAGAGCCCTTCGGAGAAGACGGCATCATGCTGGAGTTCCTGGACGAGAATCTTTATATGATCGGGGGAAGGGAAAGCGTGCTCTCGGAGCTGTCGGATTACGTGCGGGCAAACTTCCAAAAGGAGATGACCTTCAAAGCCCGCCTGCTCACGGACGGAAGGAGAACAGACACCCGCTACATCAGCGAGGATGAGCTGAAGGAAAAAATTCATATGGACATTGTCACTGAAAATGATTAGAATGGTAGAAGATGCGAAACAGGAAGGAGAAATGGTTTTATGGCAAAGCGAGGCGGATTTCCGGGAGGAATGCCCGGCAACATGAATAATCTGATGAAGCAGGCCCAGAGGATGCAGAGGCAGATGGAGGAGGCTCAAAAGGAATTTGAGACGAAGGAGTTTACGGCGACAGCCGGCGGCGGGGCCGTTGAGGTGACGGTTTCCGGTAAAAAGGAGATCACTTCGGTGAAGCTGGCGGAGGAAGTGGTGGACCCGGATGATATCGAGATGCTCGAAGATCTGATCATGGCAGCGGTCAATGAGGCGCTCAGACAGATGGAGGAGGCTTCCGCACAGAACATGTCCGGGCTGGCCGGTGGTCTTGGCGGAGGGTTTCCCTTCTGATGGATTATTATAGTAGTAAGATCACGGCGCTGATCGACGAATTTTCCAGGCTTCCGGGCATCGGCGCAAAGTCTGCCCAGAGGCTCGCATTCCATGTGATCAACATGCCGGAGGAACGGGTAAACGGCCTGGCACAGGCCCTCGTGGAAGCGCGGAAGGGCGTTCGCTATTGCAAAGAATGCTTTACGCTGACCGACGACGAGCTCTGTCCCATCTGCGCCAGCGAGAAACGGGATCACGGCACCATCATGGTGGTGGAGAACACCAGAGATTTGGCGGCTTACGAGAAGATTGGACGTTACGAGGGCGTCTATCACGTGCTCCATGGAGCCATTTCCCCGGCTCTTGGCATCGGGCCGGCGGATATCCGGCTGAAGGAGCTGATGACGAGGCTCGCGGGTGATGTGAAGGAAGTGATCATCGCCACCAACTCCAGTTTGGAGGGAGAGACCACGGCCATGTATTTAAGCAAACTGATCAAACCCACCGGGATCCTTGTGACCAGGATCGCCAGCGGTGTGCCCGTGGGCGGCGACCTGGAGTACATCGACGAGGTGACGCTCCTGCGCGCCCTGGAGGGGCGGACGGAGTTATAGACGATAGACAGATATCAGAACACGGCCTGCACCAGGATCATGTAGAGGACGGTTCCGCCTCCGATGCTGAGGAGCAGGTTGTGCTTCCATTTGTGAGCTAGGATCACGAAGAGACTGGCTAAAAGCTCCGGAAGGCCGAAGGGCCAGGAGAGGAAATTTACGTCCTTGAAACAGTATATGATTAACATTCCCATGATGGCATAGGGAAGGACGCGCCCGAGATAAAGCACGAACTCGGGCGTTTTTTTGTTGGCCGGAAATAGGAGGAAAGGCAGCAGCCTGGTTAAAAATGTGGCGGCCGCAATGGTGAGGATCGTGAGGACGACGTACATTAGTGAGTCTCCTTTCTTTTGAGCAGGCCGAGGGAGAAAAGCAGACATCCCATGGCTACGGGAATGAACCAGTCCACGCCGAAAAGCAATCGACAGAGGATTGTGACGGCGAGCCCAAGGAGGGCTGGGAAATGATTCTTGCTGTTTTCCCACTGCTCCACGAAAATGACCAGAAAGAGGGCTGTCATGGCGAAGTCGATCCCTGTGGAATCAAAGGGGATCAGATGCCCGGCCAGACAACCAATGACACCGCCGAGGATCCAGTAGCTGTGGTTTAAGAGGGCAATGAAAAAGAAGAACCACCTGTGGTCCACACCCTCCGGGGGCTTCACGGAGCAGAGTAAGGAATAAGTCTCGTCCGTTAAAGAGAAGATCATATAGGGCTTTAAAGGCCCGCTTTCTTTAAATTTTTCCAGCATGGAAAGCCCGTAAAACAGATGACGGGCATTGACAGTCAAGGTAATGAATGCAGTAGAGAGTGGATGGAAGGGGGCGGTCAGGAGCGGGATGGCAACGAACTGCATGGCGCCGGCATAAATGGTCACACTCATGAAAATGGCCCATCCCACGTGGAAGCCCTCACTGGCCAGGAGAACACCGAAGGCGATCCCCAGAAACAGATATCCCATAAAGACGGGCAGTGTCAGAGGAAAAGCCGCCCGAAACGCTTTTTTACGCATGAAAAGCTCCTTTCTTTCGAAACAGGCATCTCTCTTATTATAACTACTAGAGATGGGGGATGCAACCGTTTCTCATTATTGTGGATTTTGTATGTAACAGTCTAGAAAAAACAGATAATTTAGAAAAAATATACATTTATATCAATTATTGAAAAAAGAAATTTCAAAAAATCTAAAAATAGTGTTGACAAATGCTTGGAAGCGTGCTATCATAAGGACATAACAAAAAACAAACAATCTTCAAAGCAGAGAAACTTCAAAGAAATCTGACGAGAAAGGATTTCAGGAAAACAGATTGGTGTAAAGAAACCGGATCTGGTAAAATCATTCCGAAAGAATAAAAAGTCGGTGGCGATTGCATAGGAATATCAATCAAGATCAGATAAGAAAATCGGTTGGGGTGATAAATAAGTTTTATCCAACAAGAGAGACACAGAGCAGATATGCAGAAGTTGTCAATGGAAGCTTTGAACGATTGCATCAGGTAAGCATGGAAAGGAGGGGATTCCACTGGACACAGAATTTGCACAACTGAAAACTCCATATGATTCTCAGTTGATGAAAGAGAAATCCTGTTGGAACCGCCTTCATCATATAGAGATAGAGAGAAGATAAAAGCGTAAGAATCCGAATCCGTATATGAAAGTATACAAATCGAAGCAGAGAAATCGGATCAGATGTGATACATCGACGGGAATCAGGAGTTTTCAGTAGTGAAATCATCAGAAACCTTGAGTGGAAACAGAGTGAAAGCTTTCGAGATAAAATCCGTGCATGATATCATCTGTTTTCGGGCGGATAGCAAAGAATGGATGTTCATTTCAAAATAAGGTTAGAGATTATCTTAAAAAGAAGTGACAAAGATCCAGGAAGGTTTTCCGGCGAATCCGGATGCTGTGATACACCGAGGGGAGCAACAGAAAAGGCAGGTTGATCCATAAGGGATTGATAAAAGAGCAGCAAAATAGTTGCTTCGAATATCGAAAGTAGACAGAATGTGTATCTTCATCTTAAAAAGGAACCTGAAAGACAAGGCGGAAAGGAATATCACATACAAACTCCTTCGATAAAAAACGAAAATACAATTGTAAATATACAACTTCATAAAAAATAAAGAGGCTGTACGATAAAACGTATTCAGCCTCTTTTTCCTATTTAGAGGAAGTCATGGTTCCTCCCAACATCTGCTTTCCGTGAAGAGCCGCACCAGCTCTGGATCTAGCTTGCCTTCTTTTGAGGCCATAGTGTCCAGGATGGACAGGGCCCGCTCTATGGGCATGCCCGGTTTGTAGGGGCGGTCGTCGGCAGTCAGGGCGTCGAAAATGTCCAGGATGGTGAGAATGCGGATTTCGGCGGGGATTTCTTCGCCGCAGAGGTGCTCCGGATAGCCGCTGCCATTTAAGAGCTCATGGTGTCCGGAGGCCCATTCCCTCACATGGGACAGATCATGGGAGAACCGGATCTGGGAGAGCAGCTTTTTCGTGGCGGTGACATGGGATTCCATGATACCCCGTTCTTCCTGGGAGAGGGTTCCCTTGCGGATGGAGAGCATGGCATGTTCTTCCTGGGTCAGCCAGGGTTCCTGCCGTCCATTCCTGTCCGCGTAGATCTGCGCCGCAAGGCTATTTAACGCTTCCAGCTTTTCGTCGGGAAGGAAGCCGGCGGCATTGACAGATTCGATCAATGCTTCTGCCTCGTGGGTTCGGGAGACCAGCGCCTGCCGTTCCTCCTCGGTGAGGCGCCCGGACAGGCAGTCGATCTCGCTTTTCAGGCGGAAGATTTCCATGCGGTGGAGGATGGCCGTGTGCTGTTCCGGCAAAAGACGGGCCGGCTTGTCCATGATCTCCAAAGGGATGACCAGCTTGCCGATGTCGTGGAGCCATACGCTGGTCAGAAGCTCTTCCCGTCTGGCCGGAGGGAAGGGGGCTTCCTCTCCGGCATGCTCGGCCTGTTGGTTCAGATAGTCCAGAAAGCGGTTTCCGTAGGCGGCCATGTGTCTGGTGTGGCTGCCGTTGTAGGGACTCCGCTCATCGATGGCGGAGGACATGACTCGGACGAAGGACTGGAACAGCTCCTTGATGTCCTGGATATAGCGGACATTTTGGATGGTGATGGCGGCCTGGGAGGCGAGGGATTCCAGCACCAGGGCCATGTCCTGCGGGAAGGGACAGACCGTGCCGTCCTCGTCCATGGCGTTGATGAGCTGCAGGACGCCCAGCTTTTCTCCCTCCCGGTTGCGCATGGGGACTGCCAGCATGGACTGGGTGTGGTAGCCGGTCAGGGCGTCGTAGCGGATGGGACCGGAGAAATCATATTCCTGGCTCTTCTTTACGTCGTCGACGCTGATGGTGCGGCCCTCCAAAAGCGCCATGGCGCACATGTTTTCCCGCTTTAAGGGAACCGGGACCATGTCCGGCTCCTTCCCATCCCCGCCGGAATAGACCTGCATAGTGTGATTGCGCATGATTTTGAAGCGGAGGACGTCGCCGTCCAGCAGATACAAGGTTCCCGCATCGCAGTGGGAAAGCTCCATGGCGCAGGTCAAAAGCTGGTCCAACAGGCGGTTTAAGTCCCGCTCAGCGGAAAGCTGTACACCGATTTTCAAAATACGCTCCATATGTTCCTGTTTCATAATGTGATCACCATTCCTTCCTTTGCAAAATGGCAGGCCGGATCGATGCGGGCTGCCTCTTCTTCCTGTGTCCGGAGAAATGAATCGGAGTAATCCTGGCCGTAATGGGTCATCAGCACGCTATCCGCTTGAGCGGCCTTCCGGGTACGGATCCCCTGCTCCCAGGTGGAATGCCCCCAGCCGGGACGAAGGTCTTCGGAGGTGAAGCTGGCGTCCCAGATCAACAGGTCGGTGTTGTGGGAGAATTCCGTCAAGGCGGGAAGGACGGAAGCGTCCGCCTCGCAGTCCAGAGCATACGTCAGGCTTTTTTTTGCTGCCCCATGTGCCGCTGCTCCGGATTCCAGGCGGTACAGGAGACTTCCGCCCGGATGATTTCCAGCCATGGTGTATCCTTCCAGCCCGTTTATGGAAAAGTGCTCGTCCACCCAGAGTTCGTGAAGGCATATATCGGCGGGAAAGTCGGACAGGCCCACCGGCCAGAAAGGTGGGCCGACCAGAGTCTCCAGCTTGTGGAAGGAGGCGACCTTCGCATAGATGTGGATTTCGGCGGACGGGTCGAAAAAGGGCGGAAACGAGAGCAGGCCCATCACGTGGTCCAGATGAAGGTGGCTGAGCAGAATGTGGATGCGCTGCCTGCACTCCCCGTGTTCGCCGGCGGCGATGGACCGGCCAAGGGCCGACAGGCCGCTTCCCGCATCCAGAATCACCAGGTTCTCTCCACAGTCCACGGAGATGCACACCGTATTCCCCCCGAATTCCAGGTGGTCCGCTTCCGCCCGGGGCGCCGAGCCCCGCACTCCCCAGACCGTTATGTTCCAGTTTTGATGCATATCTTTACCTCCACAATTACAGTATCTCATCCAAAGTCAAAACTTCAAAACCCTCTTTTTTTCCTTTGAGCGGGATCGTGGCGCCCAGGGAGGTTGTCCGTATGCGTCCCTCCAGGGCGTCGGCGACAGCTCTGGAAATGTAGATCGTGCCGCCGGGGGCGTTGGCCTCCAGCCGTGCCGCCGTGTTGACCGTGTCACCGATGGCGGTGTAATCCATCCGCCTGGGGGAACCGATGTTGCCGACGACAGCCTCTCCCAGGTGGATGCCGATGCCAAAGGAGACGGTACGGCCGTATGTTTTGAGAAGCTCTTCGGAGAGTGCTTCGGAGCCGGCCGCCATGTCTCTGGCGGCACGGGCGGCCCGCATGACGTAATCCTCCTGGGGGAACGGAGCACCCCAGAAGGCCATGGCGGCGTCGCCCACGAACTTGTCCAGGGTTCCGCCGTTTTTCAGGATGCAGTCGGAGATCAAGGTCAGGTAGCGGTTCAGGATTTCCACTACCTTTTTCGGCTCCAGCTGCTCCGACATGGACGTGAAGCCCCGCACGTCCACGAAAAGGACGGCGATTTTGGTCAGTTTTCCGCCAAGCTCCAAGGCGTCCGTCCCGTCCTTTAGAATTTCCGTCACGATCTCCGGCGCCACGTAGCGGCGGAAGGTGTTGGTGACCTTTTGCCGTTCCAGAGCCGCCTGGACATAGTTGACAGCCAGGCAGACGGCGTAGAGAACGGTCAGGCCCGCCGGAACCCAGAGAACGTGGAGGATGTGGCCGGCCCGGTACATGCCCAGGCAGAGGAGGAACCAACCGCCGGAAAAGAGGAGCCAGAGCAGGGCGGAGACCCGGACCCGGCACCGTCTGAACAGGAAGAAGCCGAGCGCCAGAAGGAGGAACAAAAGGGCAAGCTGGAGACCGTCGGAGACTTCTGTTTTATAGTCACCCCACAGGAGGGCTTGGATAGCGTTGGCCTGATATTCCACGCCGTACATGGGACTTGCGTGGTCGGCGGAGGTTACGTAGCTGTCCTGGAGTCCGGCCGCATAGGGGCCGATGAGGACAATTTTCCCGTCGAAGTAATCGGGGGACACGGTTCCGGAGAGAACATCGGAGATGGAGATCATGGCGAGATCGCCGGGCGTTCCGCAAAAGGGCAGATACCAGAAGCCGTGGCCGTCGGTGGGCGGCTCCGAGATGTTGCCGCCGCTGTAAACCTTTGCGGCGGCCAGGGCGAGGGAGGGAATCTGAGTCCCGTCGGGCAAGGTCAGATACAGCATGTGGTGGCGCAAGATGCCGTCGGAGTCCATCATGGCGTTGATATGCCCCTGCGTGGATGCCGTCTTCAAGGCTTCGTAAGGCTCGCTGAAGGCGGTGACGGAATGGGGGGAGAGGGCGTAGTCGCCGCCGCTCTCCACGAGGGCGCTGCCGAATTCCGCCGCACAGGCGGTGATCACGTTCTGATATCGTCCCGCCGCCTCGGCGAGCCTTCGGTCTGCCGCCGGGTCCGATTCGCCGCTGTAGAGGACGTCGATCCCGATCACGGCGGGACGGCATTCCTCGGAAGCGTTTAAGATTTCCAGAGCCTCGGCGACGGGATTTCGGCCCCATTGCTGGTAGGGGCCGTAAACCTCCAGGGCCTTCTGGTCGATCCCCACCAGGACTATTTTTCCGTCGGAGGCGGCCCGCTCCTGATAGAGGGCGTCGGAGAGGGCCAGGTCGGCCGACCGGAACAGACCTAGTCCAAAGACTAGAGTCAGAAGCCCTGCCGCAAACAGGGCAGAAAGGAATGTGCGGAATTGTCGGTTTTTCATGTGTTCTCCTTTTGGACGGCAGCAGGTTTGTTGGAAAAAGCCGATGCCCTGGCTGTCGGCTGTTCTGTTTTAGGAGTCTGCCCCTGCTTCTTCTGAGAGCCGGCTCTTAAGCTCCCCGACGGTGGCGGCGAGGGACTCCTCCCGGTTATATAGTTCCTGATAGGAAACGGAATCCAAAAGCTCAAAGCGTTCGTCCGTCCGGGACTGAATTTCGGAGAAAATCTGCTTGAACTCTGTGGCAGCGCCCGGTGCTTCGTAGTCGTATTCATAATCCATGGGGATGAGCTCCGCAGTGTTTTCAAAGCTGCAGCAGACCTTGGAGTCCATGCTGAAGGTGTAGCGGACGTACACCGTGCCGGTGGACCGTTCCCGGTAAACGCCGTATCCCGGAGTTTCAAGGATATCTCCCGCGATGCCAAAAAGATTCATGAACTCTGTCTTGTCGAAGGGAATCCGGTCGGCGCCGTCCCCGTTCCAGATATAGCCGGTGAAGCCGTAGCCGGACGCATCCCGGAACGTGTAGGCTCCCAGGATCAGCAGATCTTCCACGCCGTCGCCGTTTAGGTCTCCCAGCCTGGCGTACATGGCTTCCTCCGGGGACAGGGAATTGAGGATATCCAGAAAAACCTCCGCCCGCCGGCGGTCCGGATCTGCCGTCCCACCTGCCTCGTCCGGAGAGGCCCCGGTGTCCTGAAGAGTCTCATCGCCCGGAGCGTCCTCCTCTTGCCGGAGACGGTTTAACAGATCCCGGACAACGGGAATTTCGGTGTGCTCCACTTCTTCCAGAACATAGGGAGGGATATCGGAAAGCCGAAGCTCGTCTGTCCAAATGGAGCTTTCCCCGTCCTTGTTATAGACCAGGTCGGCAGTCTCCCCGGCGGAGATGGTCTCAGAGGCCAGTTCGCGGCCCATCAGGTCGAAGACCGTGCAGGTGACGGCACCCTCCAGGAGAGATACCTGCATGTGGCTCTGGTCCGTCACCTGGACCCAGCCGCAGGTGCCCCGGATGCCTACCATCAGGTTGGAGGTGCGGATCTTCATGGTCTCGTCTTCGGCGAGGGGCTCAGTCACATGGAAAAACAGCCCGCCGGACTGGATATGGATCTCCAAAGCTTTGCCGTCCTTTTGGATTCCGATCCGGCTGTCGGTGTCCATCTTGGCGAGCTTCACTTGATCCAGATCGATCCAGGCATGGCCGTCCGTTTTTGTGGCGACTTGATAGCCGTCATAAAGCCCAAGACGCTCTGTGAGCTCCAACAAATCGCCGTCGTCGTTGGCTACTTCCACGGAGCCTTCGGATTTTGCAAGGTGCATGGTGGCAGCTCTTGCAGTTTCGCTGCCGCAGGAGGAAAGCCAGGATTCGGAAAAAAGTATGGAAATGACAGAGAGTGACGCAAATATGCGCCGGACGGCACTTTTTTGTCGCATGAAAAAACCTCCAAAAAACGGCAGACCGGTAAAGTGTCATGTCCTTAAGCCAGTTTGCCGTGATTGTAAAAATGGGCTGTGTCTCATGAAATTTATTGTATAACAGAATGGACAGGATTGCAAGAATTTGTGGCCCGCCGTCCTCTTTTCAAAGTCTTCTTTTTGTGGTAAGGTTAGGGCATAAAAGGCAGGAGGGGAATGTAAATGAGGAAAGCGAAAGGAGTAAAGGGCTGTCTGGCTTTCGCGGCAGTGATTCTTACAGCGATATTTTTTGCGGGCTGCGGAGGGGAGAAAAAGACAGCGTCGACCATGCATCTGGTGCAGACAGAGGGGACGGTCGGCGTGCAGGATGAAAAGAAAAAGACGGTTTCCCTGGTGGACAACCTGGGACTCTACAGCGGATATCAGGTGGGGACGGAGGCCGTGAGCTATGCCTGGATTGATCTGGATCAGGCGAAGCTTGTCAAGATGGACCAAAACAGTGAGATTGAGATTCAAAAGGATGAGAAGGAAAGGGAATTGGAGGTTCTCGTGCAGTCGGGCAGTCTGTTTTTCCATGTGACAGAACCACTTTCTGAGGATGAGTCTATGGATATTCGGACTTCCACGATGATCGCGGGGATTCGGGGCACCTGCGGTTGGATGGAGCGCGGGGCGGACGCATCCAGGCTGGGCCTCCTGGAAGGAACGGTGGAATGCCGGACGCCGGACGGGGACAGCGTGATTGTCGAGGCCGGGCAGATGGCGGTGCTTCCTGACGGAGAATCAACGATCCAGGTGGTTCCCCTTTCCAGGGAGGATATTCCGGACTTTGTGCTGGCGGAGGAACCCAAATTGCCGGATGGCATGGACGATGGCGGGCCGGGGACGGAAGGCGCAGAAGAGGGGACGGCGGAACATGCAGAAGGCGGCGCAGAGGAACGGTATTATGATCCGGAGGCGGGACTTCCGCTTCCAGAGCTTTTGCAGGACGGGATCGAGCGGAGGATCCTGGAGGTGCAGGATGGCGCAGAGTTAAAAGAGCTGGCTATGAATGACGACCTCTCCAATACAGAGATTCACCTCGGGGACGGAACCTACGAGGTGCAGTATTTGAATTTTCACGGATTTGAAAATCTCTCCATCATCGGGACGGGGGAAACCAGACTGGTGGTTACGGTGGGAGATGAACTGATTCTCTCGGCGGATAACTGCAAAAACCTTCTGTTGTACGGATTGATCATGGGCCATGAGCTTCCCCCGGAGATATCGGAATGCACGGCCGGAGTGGTCCGCTTCCATAGCTGTGAGGATGTAAAGCTGGTGGGCTGCGATATTTATGGCTGCGGTCAGGTTGGACTTTCCGGCTGGGACAGCAGTGTCACAGCTCAGGAAACCGTGATCCGGGAATGCAGCGACCAAGCGGTGTATTGGATGGGCGGAACGGGAGACCTCCGATTTACGGAATGTGCATTTGTCGGAAACGGAGAGCAGCCTTTGTTTATGGGCAATGCGGCATTCACGCTGGAGAACTGTATCATACAGGACAATGAGAGCAGTCAAAAGTATATGTTCTATGATGAATCGGCCGGTTCATGGAATGAGAGCGGCACGAAGGAAGCCGGAAACGCCTGGCAGTAATTTGGGGCAAAATAGGAATTGCAGGAAGAAACTGGCCGTGTTATACTGATTGATAAGGGGCGGCAAAGGAACCGCAGAAAATAACGGAAGCAGGAGGAATGTCATGAAAAGACTGATTTCCATTGGAGAAGCATTGATTGATTTTGTGCCTCATCAGATCGGATGCGAGTTGAAAGAGGTTAAGGATTTTAAAGGCGTGGTGGGGGGAGCTCCGGCCAATGTGGGCGGCGCATACATCAAGCTTGGAGGCCCGGCGGCTATGGTTACCCAGTTGGGGAACGACGCCTTTGGCGACCGGATCGTGGACGAGTTCGTGGGCCACGGCATCGACGTGAGCCATGTGCTGCGTACCGACGAGGCCAACACCTGCCTGGCCTTCGTATCACTGAAAGAAGACGGAAACCGGGACTTCTCCTTCTACCGGAAGCCCAGTGCCGACATGCTCATGAGCGCCGACGTGGTGGAGAAGGCGTGGTTCGAGGACGCTTACGCCCTTCATTTCTGCTCGCTGTGCCTGGGGGATTTTCCGATGAAGGAGGCCCACAGAAAGGCCATCACCTATGCGCTGGAGTGCGGCGACATGATCAGCTTTGATCCCAACATCCGTCTGCCGCTGTGGAAGGATTACAATGAGCTTCGAAAAGCGATTTTGGAATTCATTCCTTACGCCCACGTGTTGAAAATCTCCGACGAGGAGCTGGAATTCATCACCGGGGAGACGAAGGTGGAGGATGCGAAGGACGTTTTGTTCCAGGGGAACGTGCGGCTGGTGATTTACACCAAGGGGGCCGACGGGGCGGAAGCCTACACGAAGACGGCCTCGGCCGAGGCACCCTCCAGGAAGGTGAAGGCTATTGACACCACGGGAGCGGGCGACGCCTTCATTGGTTCCTTCCTCTATCAGCTTTCAGCCGACGGCGTGACGGTGGACACCCTTAAGGACCTGACGGCGGAGCGGCTGGAAAAGTACCTGCTGTTCTCCAACCGTTACTGCGAATACAGTGTTCTCGGAAACGGCGCCATCGCCTCCTATGCGACGGCCGCCCAGTTTGAAGAGTATCTGAAAAAGTAAGCGGCCCGGACCAGGGGCCGCCGGACAGGGAGCATGAAAACATTAAACCAGGATATCAAAGACAGAGCCTTCCGCCCCGTATACTGCCTGTACGGGGAGGAGGCCTTTTTAAAAAAGAGCTATAAAAACAGGCTGATCGAGGCCGTTCTTGGCGACGACCGGATGAATTTCCAGAGCTTTTATGAAAAAGAGACGGATCTTGACGAGGTCATTAGCCTGGCGGACACCATGCCGTTTTTTTCGGAGAAACGGCTGATTCTCATTGAAAACAGCGGCCTGTTCAAAAAGGATGCGGAGCCGCTTCCTTCCTATCTGCCCCGGATGCCGGAGAGCACGGTGCTCCTTTTCGTGGAGGAGCAGGTGGACAAGCGCAACAAGCTCTACAAAAAAGTGAAAGAGCTGGGCTGCGTGACGGAGCTTGGCAGACAGTCGGAGGGGGAGCTGAAAAAATGGATTGTCCGGAGCCTCAAGCAGGAGAACCGGCAGATCTCCCAGGCGGCCATGGAGCTTTTCTTAGACAGCGTGGGCGATGACATGGAGCACATCCGCACGGAGCTTGACAAGCTGGTCGCCTACACGGAGGGGAGGGAAGGGATCCTTCCGGAGGACGTGCGAGCGGTCTGTTCCGTGCAGATCACAGGCAAAATTTTTGACATGATCACGGACGTGGCCTTGGGCCGCCAGAAGGCCGCCATGGGGAAATACTGTGACCTTCTGGCCCTCAGGGAGCCGCCCATGCGGATCCTGTTCCTCATTGCCAGGCAGTTCAATCAACTGCTGGTGGTGAAGGAGCTTGCCCTGACGGGGAAAGGGAAGGATGAGATTGCGAAAAAGGCGGGGATCCAGCCCTTCGTGGCCGCAAAGGCCATGAGCCAGGGAAAAAATTTCCGCATGGGGGAGCTTCGAGGCTATCTGGAGAAGTGCGCCGAGGCGGAGGAGGCCGTGAAGACCGGGCGGCTCTCCGACAAGCTGGCGGTGGAGCTTCTGATCACGGAGTTTTCCGGGAGGAAATAGTTTGGATAAGCCGGAAGGGGGAGCCGAGATGAGGGCGGACGTGGTTTATAAAGATATGGAGCGGGGCGTCTTCCTTGGGCGCCCCAATCGTTTCGTGGCGGAGGTGGAGCTTCACGGGGAAACGGTCCGCTGCCACGTGAAAAACACAGGGCGGCTTAAGGAGCTTCTGGTCTCGGGGGCCGGGGTGTGGCTGCAGCACTGTGAGAAGGCGGAGAGGAAGACCAAATATTCCCTGATCGTGGTGGAAAAGCCGGGGCCGGAGAGGGTGCCGGTTCTTGTGAACGTGGATTCCCAGGCCCCCAACGAGGCGGCGGCGAGCTGGGTGAGGCGGGGCGGCGGCGGCCGCTTTCGGGACCTGACCCTCCTTAAGCGGGAAAAGAAGTTCGGGAATTCCAGGTTTGACTTATATTTCGAGGCGGACGGCCGGAAATGCTTCATGGAGGTGAAGGGCGTGACCCTGGATGTGGGCGGGGTGGCGAAATTTCCCGACGCTCCCACCGAGCGGGGCGTAAAGCACGTGGAGGAGCTTGCGGAGGCGGCCGCAGCCGGGTACGAGGCGTACCTCCTTTTCGTGATTCAGATGAAAGAGGTCCGGGCCTTCGCCCCCAACGGGGCGACACATCCGGCCTTCGGTGCGGCCCTGCGGGCCGCCGCCCGGGCGGGGGTACATGTTCTGGCCTATGACTGTGTCGTCACGGAGGATGCCATGACCGTCGACTGCGAGGTGCCGGTGTGGGTGTGATGCCCGAAGGGCAAGGCGGTAATCTCTCTCATGCGTGCCCGACCGTCCGGAGGCGGTATGTCACAGATGCGATGCCGAGCTGTGTGGTGAGCAGGGGAAAACACTCCCCTGCTCAAGTGTTTTTACGGGCTGTGCAGGTTGTGTGGACCAATGAGGTTGGCGCATTGGCTTACAATGCGAGTGCGTCATGGGGCGCAAAAAGTGGAGCAAGACGGCATTGGATCGCTGGTCTTGCTTTTTGTGTCGGGCACCATGATATGACAATGGGCGTGACTGTGCAAAGGGGGACTTGGATATGGGGACAAGAGGCATTAATTTAGAATTATAGAATTAAAACTAAAATATGAACGGAAAAGGCTGACATTTCCATTTGAAAATGGTATAATTTGTCGAAAGGGGTGTTGTGGATAACACCGGATTATCTTTTGGTCATGTGTCGACTTGGAGATTTTCGATTGTGGAGACCGGGGAGAAAAGAAGGAAAATACGGGAGTTGAAACTCTGGGAGATGTTTTAAAATAGGGACTTGCGCCAAACCAAGGAGGGAGCGGGCGGAAAATTTCCGTGAGCAGACGATAGACGTGTTTCAAGTCGTGTCTGCGATGGAAAGTTTTCTGCCCGCTCCCTCCGTGTTCCTGGGAGATTTTCTGTCCGCTCCCTCCGCATTTCCGGGAAAATTTCACGGTTGTGCCAGGATCAGCTCGATTCCCATCTCCCGGATCCCGGAGGCATATTCCCGCGGGAGATTGGCGTCGGAGACGATCGTGTGGACACGGCTTAAGGGAAATCCGATGGACAGGGCGTTGGTGCCGAATTTCTCGCTCTGGGCCACCAGGATGGTTTGGGTCGCATGCTTGGTGATCTCTTCCCGCAGGTTATTGTCGTGGATGCCGTAGTCGGAGACGCCGAACTCGAAGGTGATGCCGCCGGCGCCGACGATGGCCTTGTCCACGAACACGCTGCGGACCGCATTCAGGGCCATGTCCCCGTACATGTTTTTCTCGTTGACGTCCAGCTTTCCGCCGAGGACATAGATGTCAAAGTTCGTGTTGCTCATCTCGTTGGCCACCGCCAGGGAGTTGGTCAGGATCGTGAGGCTGTGGAGCCGTTTTAATTGGCGGGCCACCTGCAGGACGGTGGTTCCCGTGGCGAGGATGATGGTTTCCCCGTCGTGGACCAGGCCGGCGGCCGCCCTTCCGATGGCCACCCGGTCCGCCTGGCCGTGGATTTCTTCGGATTTCGGCAGAAGAAATTTCCGGTCGTCCTGGCGGTCGGTGAGGACGGCGCCCCCGTAAATCCGTTTGACGAGGTTTTTGTCCTGGAGGGTTTCCAGGTCCCGCCTGGCGGTCTCGTTTGATACGCCGAACTTGGTGACGATGTCTGTCATTTTGATGATGCCGCCGCATTGTCTGAGCATGTCTAAGATAATATCTTGGCGTTCTTGTGCCAACATGGTTTTCGTTCCCCCTTATCTGTTTGGCCGGGCTTCTTTCTGAAAAATTATACCCTATTTTTGACCGTTTGGCAAGGTCGCAAATAAAATATGACTGATATTCAACGTGATATATAGAAAATCGCATAAAAATATGTAATAAATACACAAAACAAGAGTGATAAACGAAAAATGACGGGTATTAACTTGGAGAAATACATGGAAAAACGTAAATACCACAAAAGATATTGTATAAAATACACATTTTATATTGACAAACACACATAATAATAATATAATATCGTCATAATTCCAATATTGGTTTGGAGAAACACAAATTAACAGGGGAGGTATGACTCATGAGTGTCACAAAATTGTTTTCTCCCGGACCTGTCATGGTCAGGGACAATGTCCGCCGGGCCTGTCTGCACTATGATATCTGCCACAGGAGCAAGGAGTTTGAGCAGATGTTTGAGGACACCCAGAAAAAGATTTTGAAGCTGTTCCATGCGGACGATTCGTATTACAGTCTCATTGTTTCCGGCTCCGGCACCTCGGCCAACGAGACGGTCCTTTCTTCCATTTTCAAGGAGGGCGAGGCGGTTTTGCTGATCCGGAACGGCATGTTCGGGGAACGCCTTCTGGAGATCATTGAGAAATACCGGATTCCCCTGGTGGACTGTCCCTTTCCCTGGGCGGCTGATCCGGATCTTGATGTGATCGAGGGGATGTTGAAAGAGCACCCGGAGGTGAAGGTGGTTGCGATGGTGTTTCACGAGACCAGCACCGGCATGATCAACCCGGTGGGGGAGGTGGGCGCCCTCTGTGAGAAATATCAGAAGCTTTTGTCGGTGGACTGTGTTTCTGCGGCCGGGGGAGAGCTGATCGACGTGGCTGACAAGAATATCGCCATTGCGACTTCGGTGGGGGGAAAATGCCTGGGCGCCTATCCGGGCTCGGCCTATATCTGTGCGAGGAGGGAACTGTTGGACGGTCTGACGGCGGCGCAGTGCAGGAACGTGTACCTGAGCCTGTACAAGCATTACCACAGCGCCCTCTCCACCAGCCAGACGCCCAACACTCCCAACGTCAATCTGTTCTGGCCCTTAAACGTGGCCCTGACCAATGCGCTGGAGGAGGAGACGCTGGAGGGGCGGATCGCCCGGTATCGGCGATGTGCGGCCATCATCCGGGAGGGCGTGGTGAAGCTTGGCTGCCGCATCCTATTGAAGGAGCATATGTCGAACACGGTGACCTCCGTCTTTCTCCCGGAGGGAATCGATGCACAGGAATTTCTGGATGAAATGGAGAAGCGGGGCTACACCTTCTATATCGGAAAGGGAGATTATGCGAAGCAGGGAATGATTCAGGTGGCGAACATGGGCGAGATCTACGAGCAGGACTGCGAAAATATGCTGGAGGTGTTCGGCCTGGTCCTTAAAAAGCTGGCGGGATAGGACGGATTCCGTGGGTCATTGTCGGATGAATTTTGTGGGTCACTATTAAATTTTACATATACGCAAGGAGGATTGTGTATGAAAAAAAGGTTGGCACTTATTTTGGCGTTGGCACTGTTTGTCATGTCGCTTGCGGGCTGCGGCGGCGGAAAGGACTCCGGAGGGGAGCAGGCGGAGACCGGGGGAGCGGGAGAAAGCAAGGCGGGAGAGACGGAGAAGGCGGAAGGGACGGCTTCCGGCGGGGGAGATACGCTGGTTATTCTCTCTTCCGGCGCCTTCCAGGGGGCCTGGGACCCTACCGGCAACACGATTCTTTCCAACAAGCATCTGGAATGGAACGTGTTTGACCGGGCCATCCACAAGGATGCGGAGGGGAATTATGTTCCCGGTCTGTGTGAGAAGTGGGAATATCAGGAGGACGGCTACACGCTGCGGCTGTATGTGAGACAGGGGGTGAAATTCCACGACGGAAGTGATCTGACGGCGGAGGATGTGGCCGCTTCTGTGGAGTGGACGACCAGGCTGGACTCGGCCAGGGTGGGCGACTGGGGCGGAGCCTTCAAGACCAATGTGATTGACGACTACACGGTCGACATCTGGCCGGAGAGCGAAACTCCCAGCGCTAACTTGGTGGACATGCTGACGGCAGATGCGATTTTGTCCTCGGACGACATTGCGAACGGGACGCTGGATACGACCCTCAACGGCTGTGGGGCTTACCGGTTCGTGAAGTACGAGAACGAGACCTGTTATCTGGAGGCTTTTGAGGATTACTGGGATCCGGAGAATGCGGCAAAGGTGAAATACTGTGAATACAAGTACGTCTCGGAGCCGGCCACCCGCCTGGCGGCCCTCCAGACCGGCGACGCCCATCTGATCGAGCGGGTCGACATCGAGCAGGTGGACCAGATCGAGGCGGACGACGCCATTGAATACGAGAAGGTCTATGTGGACGAGCAGAAGTACATGATTTTTAAATGTACCCAGGACGTCATGCAGGAGGAGCTTGTGCGGAAGGCCATCAGTTATGCCATCGACCGGGAGACCATTGTCAACGACATCATGGGCGGCTACGGTGTCCTTGCGGACTCTTATGTCTCTCATGTGAACAATATGTATGCGCCGGCGGAGGGGATACCCACCTATGACCCGGAGAAGGCGAAGGAACTGTTGTCTCAGGCCGGCTATCCGGGGGGCGAGGGGCTTCCTGTCATCAAGTATATTACCTCCACGGGCTTCTATCCGAAGACGAAGGAGTATGCGGAGTATATTGTTTCGAATCTGAATGACGTGGGTATCCAGGTGGAATTGGTGGTCATGGAGTCGGCGGCATGGGAGGCTGCTCTCTATGAGGAGGATTCCTGCCTGATGGTAGATACGGGATGGATGAATGTGGGCGGCGATGCGAACTTTATTCTGGGCTCCCATTATAGGACCAGGGGGCGCTGTAATTTCTCCAGCTATGCGGAGGTGGATGCGGCTCTCGACAAGGAGAGTGCGATCACGGACCCGAAGGAGAGACTTGCCTGCATTGAGAAGGAGCTGTTCCCGTTGCTTGTGGAGACCAATACCAATATGCCGCTGTTTGATTCGGTTCAGGTTTACGGCTATGTGAAAAATCTGGAGGGTCTGGACATTCTTCCCACCTCCAACATCAATTTTGCAAAGCTTTCTCTGAAGTAATGGTCCGGGAAGGATCCTGACGGCATAAGGACTGCCCGGTATAATGGCACAGGGTTATACCGGGCAATTTTGATAATGAGGGAGGCGGTATGCATGCTTTCGACTGTGATCAAAAGGCTCCTCCAGGGACTGGTGGTCATTGTGGCTGTAATGGTAGTGACATTTGTTTTGCTCAGGTTAATACCAGGAGACCCGGCCAGGACCATGGCGGGGAATGCCAGCCAGGAGGTGATCGACGCCCTTCACGAGGAGATGGGTCTCAATGACCCGATTCCCATCCAGTTTTTCAACTATGTGAAGAATATTTTCAAGGGCGATCTGGGCTATTCTTATTTTTGCAAAGACGATGTGTCTCAGGTGATCGCCGGTTCCTACAAGGCGACGCTTATCATGGTGGGGCTGGCACTTCCGTCGGCTGTTTTTCTGGGGCTTTTGCTTGGACTTTTGGCGGCGGTGTTCCATGACACGGTCGTGGACCGGCTGATCAGCTCAGTTTCTATTTTGTTCCAGTCCATGCCCAATTACTGGGTGGCCATCATGCTGATCCAGATCGTGGCCGTCCGCTATAAGCTTCTACCGGCGTCGGGCTACAAGGACGTGAAGAGCGCCATTTTGCCGGCCATCGTCCTGGGGCTTCCCCTGGCGGGGGTCTTTGCGAGGAATGTCCGGGTCAACATGCTCGGCGGTATGCAGCAGAATTTCTCCAAGGCGGCCAAGGCCAGGGGCGTGCCCGGCTTTAAGATTTTGATGGAATACTCGTTCCGGGACATTCTGGTGCCGTTCCTCACCCTGGTGGGATCTCAGCTTGGGTTCCTGGTGGGCAACTGTCTGCTGATCGAGAATCTCTTCGGCTATCCGGGCATCGGTCTCCAGACCCTGAATGCGATCCTCAGGCGGGATTATTTCCTGGTGCAGGGCCTCGTGGTCATGCTGTCCATTATTTTTATTCTGTTGAATACGGTGATCGACATTTCTTATCTGTATCTGGATCCCCGTATCCGCAAAGCGCAGGGAGGGCTGTGATATGGCAGAGAGAGTCAGGCGTTTTTTCCGGTTCTGCAAAAAGAATCCGTCTTTTACGGTCGGGCTTGTGATCATGGTCCTCATTTTCGTTCTTGCGGTGTTTGCGGAATGGATCGCACCCAATGACCCGTATCTGAACAATCCGAAGATTAAGCTGATGGCGCCTTTCACGGATGCGGCCTATCCGCTGGGGACGGATTATATCGGGCGGTGTCTGTTGTCACGCATGATCTACGGCATTCGGACTTCCATGGTCCTGTGTCTGACGGCGGTGGCCGGTGCGCTGGTCCTCGGTATCGGTGTCGGCATCGTCTCCGGCATGGCCTACCCGGGGCGGATGGACAGTGTGCTGATGCGGATCGTGGACGTGCAGATGGGCTATCCGTTTATCGTCCTGGTCATCATTCTGATTTCTCTGTTCGGCCAGTCCATTCCCAGCCTGGCCCTGGTTCTGGCCCTCTCTTTTTGGGCACCCTATGCCAGAAATATCCGGGGCAGCACGATGATCCAGAAGGAGGCGGATTATATCTCGGCGGCGAAGCTGATGGGGGCAGGGAACTGGCGGATCGCCACCAAATATCTGGGGCGGAATGTCCTGCCCGGGATTCTTCCGGTGGTCCCCATGGATATTTCCAGCGCCATCGTGATTGAGTCTCTGCTCAGTTACATGGGTCTTGGCGTCCAGCCGCCCATCATCTCTCTGGGGAACGTCATGGGGGACGGCAAGAATTATATTTCCACCAACTGGTGGATTACGGCCATGCCGGGGTTTCTGATCGTGATTATGGCCATTGCGCTGACGCTGATCGGCGATGCCCTGCATAAGCAGTTCGACCCGAAGCTGCGGAATTAGGAGGCGTACAGAATGGAAGAAAAGAGACGGGAAGAAAGGAAACCAGAAGAGCGGAAAGAGGATGTTTTGCTGGAGGTGAGGGATCTGCGCACCTATTTCCATATGCCGGGCGGGAAGGTCATCAAGGCTGTGGAGGGCGTGAATTTCAAGCTGAAGAAGGGGCGGGTCCTGGGGATCATCGGGGAGTCCGGCTCCGGAAAAAGCGTGACTTCCCGGGCCATTATGCAGATCGTCGATCAACCGGGGAGGATCGAGGGCGGGGAGGTTCTCTTTCGAGGGGAGGACCTGTTAAAGAAGAGCGAACGGGAGATGTCCCGCCTGCGGGGGTCTAAAATTTCCCTGATTTTTCAGGACCCGAACACTTCGTTCAATCCGTATATGACCATCGGGAGGCAGCTCAGGCAGGCGTTCCGGGTCCACAATAAAAAGGCGGGAAAGGAAGAGTGTGAGGCAGCGGTGCGGGATGCGCTAAAGCTGGTGGGCATCAATAACTGGGAGGAAGTGACGAAGTGTTATCCCTGCCAGTTTTCCGCCGGCTTCCGCCAGCGGCTCTTCATCGCCATGGCGATGATCTTCAAGCCGGATCTTTTGATCGCCGACGAGCCGACCACCAGCCTGGGCATCACCATCCAGGCGGAGATCATCCAGGCCCTCAATGAGATTCGGGAGAAGGTGGGGAATTCGGTGATCATGATCACCCATGATTTCGGTGTGGTCTCCCAGTTTGCGGACGATATTTTTGTCATGTATGCGGGACGGTGTGTGGAGTATTCGCCGAAGAAGGAGCTTCTCGTCGCACCTCGCCATCCCTACACGGTGGGACTCCTGCGCTCGGTGCCCCTTCTGGAGGCGAGGAAGACGAAGCGGTTGAAGTCGATCCCGGGGTTTCCGCCGGACATGGCGAACCCGCCGGAGGGCTGTCCCTTTGCGGAGCGCTGTGAATGGGCGAAGCCCAAATGTTTCAAGGAGCCGCCGAAGCTGGCTTCCGTGGGGGAGGGGCGCCTGGCGGCCTGCCACTATCCTTTGACGGAGTATCGGACGGCGGATGACACAAGACTGGAGTGAGGTGTGAGCATGGCAGAACCGATTTTAAAGGTAACGAATCTGAAAAAGCATTACCCGGTCCGCAAGGGGCTTTTGAACCGACAGGTGGCCACCCGCTATGTGGTGGACGGAGTGGACATTCAGATCAATCCGGGGGAGACGGTGGCCCTGGTGGGGGAGTCCGGCTGCGGGAAGACGGTGCTTCTCAGGGTGCTCCTCGGTATCGAGGAGGCCACGGAGGGGGAGATCTGTTATTATGGAAAAGACATTACGAAGTTAGGAAGGCAGGAGCGGAAGGAGATGCGCAAGAAGGTGCAGATGATCTTCCAGGATTCCATGTCGGCGCTCCATCCCCGCTTTACCATCATGGAATCTTTGGCGGAGCCTCTGCTCTTAAACGGGATGAAGGACAGGACGCAGATCGAGAAGATCGTGGTCGAGATGCTGGAAAAGGTGGGGCTTGATGCCGGATACCGGTTCCGGAACCCGGAATCCCTGAGCGGGGGCCAGCGGCAGCGGGTCATCATTGCCAGGGCGCTGGTGGAACGGCCGGAGCTCATTTTGGCGGACGAGCCGATCTCGGCCCTGGACGTGTCGCTGCAGGCGCAGGTGCTCAATCTGCTCATGGATCTCCAGGAGGAATTTAAGCTTTCGATGTTGTTTGTGGCCCACGACTTGGCGGTGGTGCGCCAGATTGCGGACTACATCCTGATCATGTATGCGGGCCATATCCTGGAGGCGGCGCCGGGCCGGGAAATCTATGCCAACGCCTGCCATCCCTATACGCAGGTGCTTTTGGAATCGGCACCCAGCATTTCCAAGGGCGTCCGGGGGGAAGCCTTTCATCTGAATTTGAAGATCGGGGATGCGCCGGATCCGATGAATCCTCCCTCCGGCTGTGTGTTCCACACCAGGTGCGTGTATGCGGACGAGGGATGCAGACGGAGGGTTCCAAAGGAGCGGAAGGTTTCCGACGGCCATTATGTGGCCTGCGACAAATATGAGGAGATCGGAAGAAATGTGAAGGCAGGGCAACGCGGTGAACAGTGAGGGGGCGGGGAGATGGC
>CAJUOF010000063.1 GCA_910587905.1 uncultured Lachnospiraceae bacterium | reverse complement strand
TCCGTGCCCCCTCCGCCCTTCACCTCGAACCGCTCCATAAAATCCGAAAGCCCGTCCGTGTCGGTGATTACTGCGTCTTCCTGCACCTGATCGTCACACTGGATCACGTGGATCCGCACCTTCTTAAAAAAGCTTTCTGTCTGGAATAAAATACCGCAGGTCTCCGAGAGAAAGGCTCGCACCAGCTCTCCGGAGCAGGACATGGAGGTGTCGACGGCAATGACGAACTCCTGTATCTTTTTCGTCTCCTTAAACTCCTGTGGCTCGATCAGGGGCAGGTTTCCGTAAAGGCGCAGGCCGTAGCTGTAAAAGCCCTGGTCGAAAGAATCCTCGTCGATGCGCATCTCCTCCCGCCATACCGAAAACTTTCGGAGGAAGGCCCGGTAATCCTGCCGCCTTTTATTCTGAAGCTTCACCTTCTCCAAAAGTCCGCCGGGATCCTCGCCCCTCTCCCGCCCGAAGGTCTCCGCCTCCGTCTCCAGCTTGTCGGCAATGTCCTGCCAGCGCCGTTCAAGCTCCGGGGCCGTCTCCGGCGGACTCTCCCCGTCCTCCCTCGGCCAGAACCCGTGATCGTCCGCCAGGAACAGTTCCGAGAGCCGTTCCCTTTGCTCCCCGGAAAGCTCCCACTCATGCAAAACATGGTAGATTCCCTCCGCCGTGAGCACCGAAAGCCGCTCCGAAAGCTTCTTATAAACCAGGGCCCGCTCCGGCGCAACAGCCCTCCTGACACTCCGTTTCCCCAGATTGTCGATCATGGACTCCGCCGCGACGTCGCAGGCCAGATGCCAAAGCCCCTCCTCTCTCGCCCCCCGTCTCGTGAGATGGCGGAACAGGCAGTGAAGCACCATGTGGAGATACAGCCGGTTGAGGGCCACCCGGTCCCGCTCAAAAAGCCCGGAAAGGCCGTAAGGTTCAAAATAGATCCGATATCCGTCCGTGCCCGCCGTCCGCGCCCCCGTGTCCATCTGAAACCGCAGGCCGCAAAGAGCCAAATCCAGAAACCGCATATTCAGATACAACTCATTGCGGGCAGTCCCCAGGATCTCCTTCCCGATCCCGTCCCACGTCTCAGACAACCTCTGCGACATCTCCCAGTCCCCCTATTTCTTCCTGGCTCACTTCCTCTTCAAACGGTTCAGCGCTTCCTTATCCTCCCGGGAAACCCTCCTGGACTCCCGGATCTTCTGGATGGCCTTGTTGTGAGTCCAGTCCGGAAGGCCCCCGGCCTCCTCGCTTTCCATTTCCAAAAGCACCCTGGTCCTCTCCGGGAACTTCACATAGCAGACCGACACGGCCCAGGCCACTCCCATTTTCACATAATACCCCTCATGGCCGACCTTCCGGTAAATCTCCAGCAGGCGGTCAATAAAATCCTCCGTGACAAAATGTTCCATCAGAGTCACCACCGCAAAGCGGACCTCGTACTCCCCCTCGCTCTCCAGATATTTACAGACATAGGCAAAACATTCCTCCGGATACTTTTTCATGAACTTCAGGGTGCTGTTGCCACAGTCACAGACCGCCCAACTGTTGATCCGGGGCACCCAGGTGTCCAGCCGCCTAAACCGTTCCGCAAGGGACAGCTTCGCATAACCGATCACCATCCCCTGGAGCATCAGCTCCTCCTGGTAAAGACCGTCCCCGTCCGCCGTCTCCATCTCGTCCAGGAAACCCTCCGCGTCCTCCTTCGCCACCGCCCTCGCCAGCTCCCGCACCTTCGGGACCCGCACGCCGATGGTCTCGCCCGTCCCGGGCACCAGCTTCTCATTAAACACCTTGAAATCCTCGTCCGCCAAGGCAAACAAATTCTTCCGCACGTCCTCGATCATCTTCCGTTCCTCCGTACCACTTCCCAGGCAATTTCGAAGTCCAAAAATGTGAGGAGGATTCTGACGATTGTTTCCAGGAAAAGCCCTCTGCGCCATAGAAGCAAGACCAGGGAAGACAGGAGGGATTCTTTCCCGAGTGGCTTCTGCGGTTCTGGGCTTGCTAAAATGGTTGGCGCTGCAGGCTTTAGATGGACGCAGTCATCAGAATCCGTTCGCAATTTTAAATTTCGCAATCGCTTGACACTATCTCCTATTATGCCCTATTTGCGGCGGACTTGCAAGAAAATCCTGCCGGCATCTATGGAAGCGGCGGAAAGAATGTGGTATACTTTCTCTAAATAACTGCCAGGAGGGGGCATGCATATGGGAATGTTTTTGAACAGCAGCGCACCGTTTCAAAATTACAACAGCACGACGGGCTCCGCCTTCTTCGTGGACAAGCCCCCCATGATCGGCGAACTGATCCCCTTTCTCAGGACGGAACAGCGGTATTTCTGCATCACCAGACCCAGACGCCCTGATCCTGGAACGGAAGGCCGCCGCCCCTTTTCCATACAGTTTCGTCAGGTAATTGCGAAACGTGGAATTGCCGAGTGGATTCTGACAATTGATCCATCCAAAGCCTGCTACGCCAAACATTCCAATGAGCCCATAAGTACAGAAAACAGGATGGCTCCGGCCATGCGCCCCGCAGTCTCCGCTCTGGAAGGAGAAACCTATGGAAAAAGAAGAAATCTTAAGAAGAAGCAGAAATGAAAAGAACGACGAGCTGGAAAAACAGGTCTGGAGCAGGTCCATGCGGTGGACTTATCTGGCGATGGTTGTGAGTGCCGCAGTCTTTGCCTACATCCGGGACCGGAACGGCCAGCCCATGATGGACCTGTGCGCCACCGTGTGCATCTCCGTGTGCGCCGGGAGAGCCTACTGCTATGCCAAGACAAAAGAAAGCTTCCACCTGGTCATGGCGCTTGTCACCTTTGCCATCGCCGTCTTCGCCACCGTCCGGTTCTTCATGGGACACTGACCGGAACCGTGCAAGGAACAGAAACATACACAAAAAGAAAAAGGCGGTGACGGCGTGGACGACAAACTACTCTTAAAAAACAACCTGAAAAAGGCCCGGACAGAGAAAAAACTCTCCCAGGCCCAGTTGGCCGAGCTGGTGGGCGTGTCCAGAAACACTATCAGCTCCACATTTCCCAACTCATTTGCCAAGTCATCTTCCAACTCACTTACTAATCATTCCCGGAACACTTCTTGGCGTCGACGGCCAGCACGAACATCAGGGTGCAGAGCGCATCCTGCGGTCTGGCCACGTCGATCACATAGGTATCCGTCCAATTAAATACCTGTTTGGAAATTTCCGCCACCGGAAAACCATCCGGACCGACGATGGAATAGTCCCACTCCAGAAAATTCCCCTCGATCTGCCAGCCGTTGCAGTCAATCCGGTACCTGGGCCGGAACAGCGTAAGCTCCTTGCTGATACAGCCCACATAATCCTCCCCCAGATACAGCTCGAATTTCGGCAGAAACGTGAGAACCCTCTCCTTCACCGTCCCGACCTCGTCCCCGTCCTTGTCAAAAATTTTCAGACAATGCCCCCAGGACAACTGCCCCTTCACCACATAGAGGACACTCCCCTCCTCGTCATAAATATCATAACTGTCAAACCAGGAAAAAAAACGCTGTTTAAACAATAGTCTCATTTCGGACATCCTCCCAATGTAACCATTATGCCCGCCTTCCTGTCCCCTGTCAAGTCAGATCCGCCGCCCATCCCCCAAAAATCCTTGAGTTTCCGTATTTCCAACGTCAATACAAAATACGGAAACTCAAGGTTGACACCGCACTCAAAAACGGATATATTAATTATAACAAAGGGAGTAGCTTGCACAGCCCGCCTGTGTTTGCCTGGCCGTCAGTACGATTCCACACGAATCCGGCTTTGTAATGAAAAAGCGAGACTTTGCTGTATCACAAACGGCAAAGTCCCGCTTTCTTTGCGTTCTTCCATGGCGAAGACTTTGCCGAAACACGCATTTGCCAAAAAAGGAGGAATTCATCATGGAAATCGGATTACAAGCAATGCTGCTGACGGCAGGCTTCATCCTGTTGGTAAAAGGCGCCGACTGGTTCGTGGACGGCGCCGCCGGGCTGGCGGAAAAAATCAAGATCCCGCAGCTCGTCATCGGTCTCACCATCGTCGCCATGGGAACCAGCCTGCCGGAAGCCGCGGTCAGCATTTCGGCGGCCGTCAAACAAAATGCAGAGATCACCGTCGGAAACGTCATGGGAAGCAACATCCTGAACATCCTGATCATCCTGGGGCTCTCCGCCGTGGTCGTCCCCCTGGCGGTCGAGCCCTCCACCATCCGCCGGGACCTCCCCACCCTGCTCCTTGCGACCATTCTGATCCTTGCCCAGGGCCTTGACGGGACCATCGGCCCCGCGGACGGAGCCGTCCTGCTCCTTTCATTCGCCGCATACCTGTCCCTCCTGCTCAGAAAGACAAAAAACGAAAGCCGGCAGACCCTCGTCCATGCCACGGAATCCGGCACCGCCACGGCAGGCTCCCGCCCTGCCCCATCCAAAACGCGCCAGGCAGACGGCGGCACTCCCGGGGAAGAACCCTGGCCCCGCCTTGCGCTCCTCACCGCCGCCGGTCTCCTCCTGATCGTCGCCGGGAGCCACCTGACCGTGGAAGCCGCCTCCTCCCTGGCCCGGATGTTCGGGATCAGCGAACGCTTCATCGCCCTCACCATCGTCGCCCTGGGAACCTCCCTGCCGGAGCTCTTCACCTCCGTGACGGCCGCCAAAAAAGGAAACGCGGACATCGCCATCGGGAACGTCGTGGGCAGCAACATTTTCAATCTCCTGTTCGTCATCGGCGCCTCCGCCCTGGTGACCCCGGTGCCCTGCCAAGCCGCCTTCCTGTTCGACGGCCTGATCTCCGGGGCGGCGGCCCTCCTGCTCCTCTCCTGCCCTTTAAAGAAACGGAAGCTCACGCGCCGCCACGGGATCCTGATGCTTTTTGGATACGCCGTCTACTTCCTGACGCTCCTATGAAAAAATCTTCAGAGCGTCGTCCGAAATGCGTCTCCCTCACAGCTCGAACGATTTCCGCCGGCCGGAACCCCGCTTCCGGTGGCGGTAATCCATCAAATAGCCCACGATTTCCGCCCGTCCCATGCGGCCCGCCATTTCAATCAGCACGTCCAGCGAGACTTCGGGACCCGCTCCGTGTCCGAAGCCATCCCCGCGGCCGGAACCACCTTCCGCCCCGCCGTCCCGTTCCGGCTCCGTTTCCCCAAGGACGTGCTCCCCCATGGAAGCCATGTAGAAATCCCCCGCCCCGTCGGCCACCACCCTGCGGCGTTCATCGGAGCCCCGTCCCCCGTGCCTTTCCCCCGCCGTTCCGTCAAAGGCCCCCACCTCACAGAGCAGGCGGATGGCGGGAAGGTCGTCCCGCTCCAAAAAATATTTCCCGGCCGCCCGGACATTGGCGCTAAACCATTCCAAATAAACTTTCCTCGCCCCCTCCGAAAGCCCCTCCGGATACCGAAGGCGGTCATAGGCCAGTCTCGCCAGCACCTCATCCGGCTCCTGGCTCTCCGCCAGGCCAAACAGCCCGTCATAGGCCCGGTAATCAATGGTCCCATCTCGAAAACATTGGCGGTAACGGTAGCCCGTCCCCTGAAAATGAAGTTCTAAAATCCGGGCGGGAATGTTCTCCACCGAAGATTCATAATACTCCGGAGTCACAAGGGCCGTCTCCCCATCCCGGCGCCGGATGACGACCTCCATGGCATAGCGAAGCTCAGAAAGCATCTGGTAGAGCCCGCGGCCCCCGGTGCCCGTCTCCAAAAATTCCAGCCTGTCCACCCCGGAACATCCCATAAAAGCGCCGCTTCCGATTCGTTCAAGCGCATCGGCAAACGCGATCTCCTTTAATTTCCCACAGCCGTAAAAGGCGTAATCACCGATCACCCGCACCGAGGACGGCAGGCGGACGGACAAAAGACGGCCACCGGCCATGACGTCACCCCCGGCCGCCACCGTCCGCCGCTTCTTCCCCCCATCCATCCAAAATCTGCGGGGAAGCTCCGCCGTCGAAAAGGCATAGGGTCCGACCTCCGTCACGGGAAGTCCCCCGATCTCTTCCGGGACCTCCAGACATTCCGTCTCCCCGAACGCCCGCAAAACGCGGACTCCCTCGGAAAGTTCCATGTACTCCCATTCCATTCCCACTCCGCCATCCTCCCATCGCCCGGAACACGCAGGCTTACAACACGCCCAAGTGCTCTAACAGTATTTTCGTTCCCATGAAAATCAGGATCAGCCCGCCCACAAACTCCGCCTTCGACTTGTACCTGCTGCCGAACACGTTTCCCACCCGCACGCCCGCGGCCGACAGGACAAAAGTCGTGGCTCCAATCAGGCAGACCGCCGGAAGAATCTTCACCTTCAAGAAGGCGAAGGTCACGCCCACCGCCAGTGCGTCGATGCTGGTCGCCACCGCCAGAAGCAACATGGTCTTCACGTCAAAGGAGCAGTCCGTCTCCGTCTCGCCGGAAAAAGATTCCTTGACCATGTTGGCTCCGATGGCCCCCAGAAGGACAAACGCGACCCAATGGTCGATACTCACGATTTTGTCCTGAAAACCGGTGCCGAGAAGGTACCCCGCAAGGGGCATGAGCATCTGAAATCCCCCGAAATAAACCCCCGCCAGCCACGCGTTTTTCCAGCACATCTTCTGCATGGACAGTCCCTTGCAGACCGATACCGCAAAAGCGTCCATGGAAAGCCCCACCGCAATGAAAAATAGTTCCCAAACCGCCATGTCCTTCTCCTTTTGTCTCTCTGTCTCTCTGATTTATCCTATGTCTCCCGCGAGAAATAAAGACTCGCTTGCGCCAAGTGACATTAGCTTTGCCGACAATCTTCCCTTTGGGGCCGCGCATAAAAAAGACCCATCTGCACAAAAAATGTACAGATAAGTCTCATTGTTTAAAACAAAGCCAGATAACCGCATCCCCCGCGTATCAGCATGTTGACTTCGCTACGCCAAAAGGCGCCAACTACTCCCCTATCTCCCTGCATTATAATGGAAGCGTCCGGCCCTTGTCAACCGAAATTCAAAAAGGCGGTAGTGTCATTTCCAAAAAACAGCAGTATTGATTGACTCCGGTCCGCTTTCGTTCTATAATGAGTTTATTTTCCACGGAAACCGTCTGTCCGGAACGGACGGCAGCGCAAAACAGAAAGGTACATAGAATATGGAACAAAACAAAGAAGAGCGGCTGGGAACGGCGCCCCTGGGAAGGCTGATGCTTGGCATGGCGCTTCCGGCGGTGGCGGCACAGATCATCAACGTGCTTTACAACATCGTGGACCGGATCTATATCGGGCATATCGCAGGATACGGCCAGCTGGCGCTGACCGGAGTGGGGCTCACCGCCCCGATCCTGATGGTCATCTCCGCCTTCAGCGCATTTGCCGGCATGGGCGGCGCCCCGCAGGCCTCCATTCAATTGGGAAAGAAAAACTACGAACAGGCGGAACGGATCCTGGGAAGCAGCGTCGCCATGCTCCTGGCCTTCTCCGTCATCCTGACGGTTCTCTTCCAGATCTTCAAGACTCCGGTCCTTTACCTGTTCGGGGCCAGCGACAACACCATCGTTTACGCCGAACAATACATCACCATCTACCTGAGCGGAACCATATTCGTCCAGCTTGCCCTCGGCTTAAATACCTACATCAGCGGGCAGGGAAATGCGAAGGTGGCCATGCTCTCCGTCCTTCTTGGCGCCGTGACCAACATCATCCTGGATCCGATCCTGATCTTCGGCTTCGGAATGGGCGTGCGGGGCGCAGCCCTGGCCACGATCCTCTCTCAGGCCTTAAGCGCCCTGTGGGTCCTCCGTTTTCTGACTTCCAAAAAAAGCGTCATTCGGATCCGCAGAAAATACGTCCGTCTGGACAAAAAAATCATTGCGGGAATCGCCGCCCTGGGCGTCTCCCCCTTCATCATGCAGAGCACGGAGAGCCTGGTGATGATCACCCTCAATTCCGGCCTGCAAAAGTACGGCGGCGACCTCTATGTGGGCACCATGTCCATCATGAGCAGCGTCATGCAGCTCATCGTCGTTCCGGTGCAGGGAATCTCCCAGGGGATCCAGCCCATCATGAGCTACAACTACGGTGCCGGAAACCTGGAGCGGGTAAAAGCGACGTTTTCCCGCATGGTCCTCGTGTCACTGGCCGGGACCCTCCTCTTTGGCGGAATTGCGGTACTATGGCCGGGGCTCTATGCGGGGCTTTTCAGCAGCAACGAAGAGCTGGTCGCCCTGACCTGCAGACACATGCCGACCTACTTCCTGGGAATCACCATTTTCGGGATCCAGATGAGCTGCCAGTCCACCTTCCTGGCGCTGGGACAGGCCAGGGTATCCCTGGTGATCGCACTTTTGCGGAAGGTGATCCTTCTGATCCCCCTCGCCATCGTCTTTCCCATGTTCTTAGACGCGGAGGGGATCTACCTGGCCGAACCGGTGGCCGATTTCACCTCCGTCGCCGTGACCATGATTTTGTTTGCCATCACCACCAGAAAGCTTTTCAGACGGTCTGCGGGCCTATGACGCCTTAAAATTGTAGAGGGGCTTCATCACGTCCACCACCTCCACGGACTCCTGGATCACGTCCACGATATCCTCCAGGGACTTGTACGCCATGGGGG
>CAJUOF010000062.1 GCA_910587905.1 uncultured Lachnospiraceae bacterium | reverse complement strand
GAGCTCAATCTCGCTTCCATACTCCCTGAGCCACTGGGTCGTCAGCGCCTCCCCCTGGCTGCGGACCCAGTTGGCGATCCCCCCGTCCAGCCGCTCCAGGGAAAAACCCTCCTCCACCAGGGTCTGAATGGAATATTCCGTCCGAATCAGGGAATCCTGATGGCGGCTCTCCCCCTCCAAAAGCACATACTGGATCACGCCGTCCTGGTTCCTGTCCAGCTGTTCCGGATATTTTTGGTAGTAATCCGCCACCAGGAGCCCTTCCAGGGTTCCGCTCTCCTTGGCGTCGGAGCCCACATAGTAGAGCCTGTCCCACTGCTGTAAATCCTCCGCCACCGGCTCCCGGTTGAAGAATACCACCGGCACGTCGGCCGCCTTCGCCTTCTCGATCACGATGGCCGCCTCGGTCCGGTCCACCAGGTTCACACACAGAACGTCATAATCCAGAGACAGATATTTGTCGATCTGCTCGTTCTGAATACTCTGATTCTCCTCCGCATAGGAAAAGTCCAGGCGGATCCGGCTGCCATTCTCCCGCTCGTAGTCCTTAAACTGGCGCTTCATCTCCTCCACAATACCGCTCACAAAGGTGTCGTCTTCCTTGTAAATCAGCACTCCGATCTTTATGATCTCCGACTTTTCCATCTGGCTGCGGTTTTTATTCATCCAAACAACGACAAGAGCCACGGCTGCCAGAAGCGCTCCCGCCGCCAGAAAGATCCTTTGTCTTTTCCTCTTCACCGCTTGTCCCCTCCTTAGGATACCGGAAATAAAAGCTTCTGATACCGGTTCTGGTAGATCCGTTCCCGCTTGATCGCATAATAGTCGAGAACCGTATCCCTCTCATGCCCCTCCTTTTTGATCTCCTCCACGGCCGCCAGGAGGCTCAGATACCCTTCGTCGTAGCCGTTCACATACATAAGGAGCTCCAGCTCTCCGTTATCCAAATACCTGAGAAGCTGGTCCGAGGAGCCGAATCCATACACCTTCTTTCCATAATAATAAAACATCCCGTCCATGCAGAGCTCCATGGTCAGGGCGTCATCCAGGGCGGCAACTGCGTCCGTCCCCCGCCAGAAATAAGTCTCCGGCTGCTCTCTGGTAACGGTGCTGGAAATTCCGGTCTCCGAGAAGGCCCTGAGCATGCCGTCTAACCGGTCTTCGATGAAGCTCTGTGTCCCGTCTCCCATGTAAATGATGCAGTGTTCCACGCCGTCCTCGTTCATGGCCATGCCCAGGTCGTAGCCCATGGCCTCCTGGTCGGCGGAAACCTTCCGATCTGCCGTTTCCCCCTCAAGCTCCCCTCCGACCAGAATGAGAGGGACTCCCACGGCCCCCTCTTTTTCCAAGGCCCGGGAAAGCGCCTCCCCTCCCGCCGGAGAGAGGATGACGGCCTGTGCGCCGTCCTCGATCTCCCGCCGGACGAGCTCCGCCTGCTGCCTCGGGTCATTCCGGTCATAGAGGGTCACAAAATTTACCTCGGCATTGCGCTCAGATGCCGCCTGGTCCATGCCCATTTTAAATTTCGCCCACTGGGCATCGTCCCTGTCATGGACGATCACGGAAATATTCACCGCCTCTTCATCCTTCTTCAGGACCTCCCACAGGAAGGTGACGGACAGAGACAGGATGAGGGCAGCCGCCAGAAAACACATCAGCCCCCGTTCTATTTTCCCCATCTGGCCACCTCCTCCCCATAAGGCACGGACGGGATATGGATGATGACGGTCGTCCCCTCGTCCGGTTCACTCTCGATCCGAAGTCCGTATCCTTTGCCAAAATACAGCTCGATCCGCTCGTTGACGTTGCCAAAACCGATTCCGGAGCCCTTGGTTCCCGGCACGATCTCCCCTTTGAGAAGCGCCTCCACCGTTTCCTCCGTCATTCCGAGCCCGTTGTCGCCGACGCTGATATAGACATCCTCCCCCTCCCTCCAGGCCCTGATGTCAATGTGTCCATCCTCGTCCATAAACTCGATCCCGTGGTAAAGGGCATTTTCCGCCAAAGGCTGCACCACCAGCTTGATGGTGGACAGGGCGCAGACCTCCTCGTCCGCCTCCACGGAAAACTCAAATTTATTTTTAAACCGCATTTGCTGGATCGTCAGGTAATTGCGCACATGCTCCAGCTCATCCCGGATCGGAATGATATTCCGCCCCTTGCTCAGACTAATCCGAAACAACCTGGCTAAGGAGGTCACCACCCGGACCGCATCCTGGGACTGTTCGTTTTCGATCATCCACACGATAATATCCAAAGTATTATATAGGAAATGTGGATTGATCTGGGACTGGAGGGCGTCCAGCTCACTCTTCCTCTTGGACTCGTGCTCCGCCACCGTGGCCTCCATGAGCCGCTTCATCTCGTCCACCATGTCCTGGATGGCCCGGCCAAGATGCATCACCTCGTAGGAGCCGCCCGTGTAGATGACCGCCTCCAGATTCCCCTCCTCCATCTCATGAACACTCTGTTCCAGCCTGCGGATGGGATCGGTTAACATGGAGGAGACTCTGGAATTGACCGCCACCAGCACCAGAAGCAGCGCCAGAATCATACTGGAAATGAACATCCGGTTCTGAAAGGTGTTAAACGAAAAGCCTCGGCCGGGCATGACTCCCACAAGCTTCCACCCGGTATAGCCCACCGTCTTCACCGTCAGAACCCGCTCTTCCCCCTCGAAGGTCTCCTTGTGGTTCCCGTCAGGAAGAGACGCCGCCCAGAGATTGCTCTCTTTGGCAAGGCCGGAAAAGATCAGCTGCTTTTTGGGATGATAAATGATATCTCCCTCCTGGTCCGTCAGGTAAAGATAGCCGCCGTTCCCCAGCGTGGCCTTGCTCATGATCTGCTCCAGGCTGCTGTATTTGAGGTTGATCAGAAGCACTCCCTGCTGCGTGCTCTTTTCCCTGGTGATCTCCACGGAACTGCTGAGGGGGATCACCCATTTGAAGGGACTGACCGTGTCCACGAACACATTCTGGATCATGGGATTAAAAAAATGCAGATCCTCCGTCTTCTGAACGGACTTTACAAACCACTCCTGCCCCATGATGTTGACATTCTGCTTGGGCGTCGCCGGCGGCGCCGTCGCCAGGACCTTCCCCGTCATGGAAAAAATCGCCATATTCTCCACGCTGCTCTGGTTGGCCTCATAGAGGAGCTGCAGCTTTTCCGTCACGGCCTCGTCGTCCAGATTTTTATTTTTAATGACATTATAATAGAAGGCATCCGAAATCCGCATTTTTTCCCGAAGATAGGTTTCCATGGCCTGATTGACCTGGGAGATCAAAATCTGATTCTCAGAGAGCATGCTCTCTTCCAACTGACTGGAAAAACGGCGATAGAAAAAAAATACAGTCAGCATCACCACCAGCACCGCACTGACCGTAAAGGTCAAAAAGACACTGTAGCGAATGCTGCTTCTTCCGTGAATGCCGGAAATCCGGGCCAAGAAGCCGATTCTCTTTTTCCCCATAGATTTACCTGTTCCGATATTTGGTCGGCGAGATGCCAAATCGTTTTTTGAACACATAACTGAAATAGTTTGCCTCCGGGTAACCCACTTTGGAGGCGATCAAATACGTCTTGTCCTCCGTGGTCTGCAGAAGCTCCACCGCCTTAGCAAGACGCACCTCTGTCAGATAATTCACGTAGCTGCTTCCCGTCTCCTGCTTGAAAATCGTGGAAAAATAGGAAGGGCTCAAATGAAGCTCCTGGCAGAGCCGGTCCACGGAAAGTCCCGGATCCGCATAATTCTTTTCAATATATTCTCTGGCCTCGTCCACGGTATTCCTGGTGGTCGCCGCCCGCTTTTC
>CAJUOF010000061.1 GCA_910587905.1 uncultured Lachnospiraceae bacterium | reverse complement strand
ATAGCGTCCATGTAGTGGAAGAAAATACCACAGTTAATATTCAGAAACGGCTGGATTTTTATGTCTGCTCATGTTACAATATAGTTGGACAAAATCAGCGGCTACTCTGGCTGTTTAGTACGGACTTTCGTAATATTCAGAAAAGGAGCAGCGCAATGATTCATATGACAGACCAGATTTATAAGGTCGCCATCTACCTGCGCTTGTCGAAGGATGATGGCGATTTTTCTTTTGCCGGAAACGGAAAATCCGAGAGCAACAGTATCCATAATCAGAGAGAGCTGCTTATGGATTTTTTGGCGAAACACCGGGAAATGGAATTATACGATGAGTATAAAGACGATGGACGGACAGGAACAAATTTTGAACGGCCGGAGTTCAAGCGCATGATGGATGATGTGCGGTGTGGAAAGATAAATTGTATCATTGTCAAGGATCTTTCCCGGTTTGGAAGAGATTATATCGAATGTGGAAAATATATCGAAAAGATTTTTCCGCAGCTGGGAATCCGCTTTATTGCGGTCAATGACGGTTTTGATACGGACTATGCGGGCAGTGCGGACAGTATTGTTATTCCATTTAAAAATTTGATCAATGATTCCTATAGCCGTGATATTTCTGTAAAGGTCCGGAGCAATCTGGATATCAAACGGCGCCAGGGTGAATGTATTGCCAGCTTTGCTGTATATGGATACGAAAAGGACCCGGAAAATAAGAACCACCTCGTGATTGACGAATATGCGGCAGATATCGTGCGTGATATTTTTAAATGGAAGGTGGAGGGTTTAAGCCCGAACCGGATTGCCGCCAGATTAAATGAACTTGGGGTTTTATCCCCCATGGAATATAAGAAAGCGAGAGGTAGCAGACTGAAGACGGGATTTAAGACAAGCGGGAAGACGCTGTGGAACCATGTGGCCGTCAGAAGGATTTTAAAGAATGAAATATACACAGGGGTAATGGTACAGGGAAAACGCACAACCCCTAATTATAAAACAAAGAAACTGATCTACAAATGTGAAAGCGAATGGGTGCGTGTGGAAAACCGGCATGAGGCCATCATATCCCGCCCCCAGTTTGATATGGTACAACAGATTTTGCGAGAAGACACCCGCGCCGGTGCAGAACAAACTGCGGTGCATTCTTATTGTGGCCGTATATTCTGCGGAGATTGCGGGGCTCCCGTGGTCAGGAAGACGGTGAACGGCGGTGGGAAAAGATATGTCTATTATGTTTGCAGTGCAAACAAGGCAAACCGCACGGTCTGCAGCAAGCACAGCATCCGGGAGGATATTCTTGACCAGGCGGTGCTGGTAACAGTGCAGCAGCAGATTCGGACGATCCTGGATATGGACCGGGCCATGCAGCAAATAGAGGCGCTTTCATGGGAAAGGTCTGAGATCAAAAAGATAGAGGCCAATATGGAATACCAGAGCCAGGTGATTGAGAAAAATAACGTGCTGCGGCTTGGAGTCTATGAGGATCTTCGTGCAGGGATCCTGACTAGAGAAGAGTTCCTCACATTGAAGGAGGAATTTGCTGCCAGAATCGACGAGGCAAAGCAGGTTCTCGACCAGCTGATCCGTGATAAATCCAACATTCAGCAGGGATTAAGCGAGCAGCAAAGCTGGCTTTCACAGTTTCGGAAATATAAAAATATTTCGGAAATCTCCCGCCTCGTGGTTGTTCATTTAATTGAGAGGATACGGGTTTTTGAGGATTCCGAGATAGAAGTAGTTTTTCGTCAGAGGGACCAATTCGCGGACATTATGTCTTTTTTGAAAGAACAGCAGGCTGATGGGAGCGAAGTGGTTCTACCAAAACAGGAGGTGATATAAAAATGGCCCGTACATCTCGAAAAAAAGGGACTGTATCCGCCAAAGAGGCAGATATTTTCCGTGTTGGGATCTATCTTCGTCTGTCTGTCCTGGATAATGGGAAAAAAGATGCAGATTCCATGGAGAATCAGAAAAATTTCCTGATGGAATATGTTAACTCCAGACCCTATTTGGTACTTGTGGATGTCTATGCAGATAACGGTTTCACTGGGACAGACTTTGAGCGTCCGGAATTTAACCGGTTGCTTTGTGATGTCAAAAACGGGAAAATCAACTGTATTATTATGAAGGACTTATCCCGTCTGGGACGTAATTATGTGGAAGCAGGCGATTTTATTGAAAAGATTTTTCCCTTTCTTGGAGTTCGCTTTATTGCCGTCAATGACAATTATGACAGTGCCATGCTGACCTCCAGTGACGAACTGGGTGCGTCCTTAAAAAATGTTGTCAATGACGTATATGCGAAAGACATATCCCGGAAAGTCGGCACGGCATTGAAACAGAAGCGCCTGCGGGGAGAATATATCGGAAATTATGCGCCTTATGGTTATCTGAAAGACCCGAAAGATAAAAATCATTTGATTATCGACCCGGAGTCTGCTCCTTTTGTAGTTGAGATTTTTGAGCTGCGAGCCGGGGGCGCCGGTATCGGCACGATTACAAGAATTCTGAATGAAAAAGGGATTCCTTCGCCGGGGCGGCTCCGGTTTGAGCGGGGAATTATTACCAACAACAATAAAAAGGGTTCTGATCTGCCCTGGAATCGACATGTCCTTTCTGACTTGCTGCAAAATGTTGTATATATTGGGAACCTTGCACAGGGACGGAGCGGAAGCTGTCTTTATAAGGGAATCCCCTTTCATTGGACAGACCAGTCGGAATGGGATGTGGCGGAACATACCCATGAGCCGATTGTCAGTATGGAATTGTGGACAAAAGTCCAGAAGGTTACGGCCAGAAACAGCCAGTCAGCCAGAAAAAATTATGGGAAGTATGCAAATCTTCCGAAACGGAAAAACCCTTATGGCTCGCTTCTAAGGTGCGCAGACTGCGGACGTGTGATCAAGCAGGTCCATTCCTATAATACGTCCAAACGAAGCGGGACCGTGGTCTATTATAATTATAAATGTCCGGAAAATATTGAGCTTGGAGATACCGCATGTCCGAAGAAAAGCATCAGGGCCGTGGACCTGGATGAGGCTGTTCTTGCAACGCTGCGGAAACAGATGGAGGTGTTTATGGATACCCAGGAGGTTTTGAAAGCGTTGATCGCGAAGGAAAAGGAAAAAACAAATCAGATTGCGCCAGGCACACGGCTTCAGGATATCCAAAAGGAAATTGACCGGCGAAAAAGCTTGTATGCTTCTCTTTATACCGACCTGAAATCAGGAATCCTCACACAGGATGAATATTTTTACGCAAAAAAGCGGTATCAGGAAGAATTGGCCTCTCTTGAACAGGAGCTATGCGAACTGCAGAGTGTCCGGGTCAAAGCGGCGGATGCAGAGCAGGGGGAAAGGAGATGGGAGCAGTTTGTTTCCAGATTTTATAAGGCGGAGACCCTGGATTCGATGATGCTTGATGCCATGGTGAAAGAGATCAAGCTATATGCGGATAATCACATATCCATTGAATTTCGCTATATGAATGAGTTTGAGGATTTGTTCGATGAGTGTGAACGGATACGGAGGGAGGTTGCGTGACAGATGGTAAACGGTCTTGCAGTATATCTAAGGCTGTCTCAGGACGACGTAGATTTGAAAAATAATCTGTTGAAAGACGAAAGCGACAGTATTGGCAGTCAGCGTCTTCTGGTACAGCGATACATCCGGGAGCATGCCGATTTGAGAGACCTTTCGATGGTAGAATTTGTGGATGACGGCTTTACAGGTACCAATTTTGAGCGACCAGAATTTAAGCGTATGCTGGAGGCGGTGAAGAATGGTGACATTGCCTGTATCGTTGTAAAAGATCTTTCCCGGTTCGGGCGGAATTATCTGGAGGTCGGTGATTATCTGGAACATATTTTTCCGTTTTTGGGTGTCCGGTTCATTTCTGTCAATGATCACTATGACAGCGAGAATTATATAGGAACAACTGGCGGAATTGATGTGGCCTTTCGAAATTTAATTTATCAGCGATACAGCCAGGATCTTTCCGAAAAGGTCAAATCCGCCATGCATCTGAAAATGTCCAAAGGGAAATATATCACACATTGTCCATATGGGTATAAGAAGAAAGAGGGGGTTAAACATGAGATGGTTCCGGATCCGGTAACAGCGCCGGTGGTGCGGGAAATCTTTGAGTCGGCGATCGCTGGGATGAAATCCACGGAAATAGCGGCAAAGCTGAATGCAAAACGGATTTTGACCCCCATGGAATATAAGCAGCTTAACAGAAAGGACATGTACAGCGATGCCATGTGGAGCCACCAGGCGGTTTTGCGTATTATACGGGATTATAAGTATACGGGCGCCATGGTGAGCTTTAAATGTGAGAATGAGACGATACGGGCGCCGGTGCAGCGGAAACGGAGGCCGGAGGAGTGGGTTATCGTGGAAAATCAGCATGAAGCAATCGTGACCCACGATGAATATGAGGCGGCAAATGCAAAAATTCGAAAAGTAAAGTACAAAGTGGCACAACGAAAAGATGTTTCGGACAGGGTTTATTACTGCGCCTATTGCGGCAGACGCCTGAGAAAAACCTTTGGAAACGATGAATATTATTCTTGTGCGACGAAGCTTTACCGCACAGATTCCCCATGCTGCAGGGTCAGATGGAGCCGAAGGGAAATTGAGGAGGTTGTTTTGGCCGCCTATAAAGCGCAGCTTATGTTGATGGACGAGACATATAAAAAGATACAATCGAAGCCGCAGCCAGACCTGCCGGCAGAATATCGGAATGCCCGGAAAGTTGTCCAAAAAAAGCTGGATGCGTTTGCTTCGGAGAATCTGACGCTGTATGAGCAGTATCGGGATGGCAAATTTGACAAAGACACATTCTTAAAAGAGAAGAATAGGCTGTTACGGTGGAAAGAAAAATTGCAGGCACAGTTTGTAAAGTTGCAGGAGCAGGAAGAGGAAGCGGTCAGAAAACAAAAGGAAGAGAGCATGCGGCTAAAAACATTAGAAACATCGGCGGATTTGCTGGCGAAAGCGGAGAGTGAGATGCGGCGGAATATGTATGATGCGATAGAAAAGGTTATCGTATATGAGACAAAGGAGATAGATATTCATTGGAAGTTTGAAATAAGCTTGTAAATCTGTGGATTCCAGCATATAATAATATCATAACTTCGTACAAGAACTAATTCGGAATTGTAAGAATATGTGTTGGGGGCGACATAATGAAAGATAAAAAGCAAATTGAAAAACTTTTTATGGCGCATGGTGGAATTATGCGGACAAAAGAGCTTTCAGAACATGGAGTCTATTACCGCAGGCTAAGAGAGTTGATGGAGGAGGGAAAAATAGAGAAAGTCCGTTATGGGTATTATCAGTGGCAGAATGATATGGCATTCAGCGAAGTCTCTGTGGTTGTGTCGCTCTTTCCAGACGGAATCCTTTGTCGCGACACGGCGCTGCTGTATTATGACTACACGGATCGGACGCCGTTGGCGTGGCATATTGCTGTTGACAGCCGGTCCGGCAGGACAAGGTTTCAAATTGATTATCCGGAAGTCAGGCCACATTTTATAGAAAAGAACAGGCTTGGCCTTGGTGTGACAGAGGGTAAGATTGACGGCATTGCAGTGAAGGTCTACGACAGAGAACGAGTGATTTGTGATTGCCTGCGCCACGTAAATAGGATGGATGGTGAGATATATAATGAAGCGGTAAAACGGTACATTCGTGATGACAAAAAGGATATCCCCAGGCTGATGCATTATGCCAGGGTGTTGGGGGTGGAGAAGAAAGTGAGGGGAACGGTGGGAATATGGCTGTGAAAGATATGGCGGCATCTGTGCTAGCAAGGTTGAAAATGCAGTCGAGGGAATGTGGATTGAATTATCAGATGTGTCTGCAACTTTTCTGCCAGGAGGAATTTTTACGCAGATTGGCAAAATCGAGGTATGCAGAAAATTTTGTATTGAAGGGAGGCATGTTCCTTTATACATTGACACAATTTGAGAGCCGCCCTACCAGGGATATAGATTTTATGATACGCTGGCTTTCAAATGAGGAGGGAGACATAAAAAAGGTCATGGAAGAAATATGTCTGACAGATTCAGGCAATGAATATGTATCTATGGAAGTTCTGGGAACCGGTATTATTACTGAAGAAAAAGAATATCATGGCGTTACTGCAAAATTTTTGGCTCATATAAAAAATGTCCGGGTTCCTTTTTCTATAGATGTCGGTGTAGATGATGTGATTGTTCCAAAGGCGGTAAAAAGGGAAATCTGTACACGACTGGAGGAATTTGAAAAGCCAGAGATTTATACATATTCACTGGAAAGCACGATTGCCGAAAAATTCGATGCAATGCTGAAACGAATGGAAGCTACCAGTCGCATGAAAGATTTTTATGATATTTATTATCTGTCGAATATGTTTGATTTTGATGGACGGAGGCTGCAAGAAGCCATATCGACCACTCTGGGGCACAGGGGAACGGCATATAACGCAGATAGTTTTGAAAAAATAGGGCTTTTTGTAAAGAATACTTTTTTGCAGAATCTGTGGAAGAACTACCGAGCCGCTTTCCAGGGGGATTGCCCGGAATTTGAGGTGGTTGTAGATAGGGTAGCCGCCTTTTTGGAACCAGTCTTTATACATATGATAAAAGAAAAAGAATTTTTCCTTTGTTGGTCAAGTAAAAACCATGTCTGGGAAGAAAAAAATTCTTTGTGAGGACTTGACACAATCAGACGACCTTGGCCGGGTGGTGATCCCGAAGGAAATCCGCAGGACTCTGCGGCTCAGAGAGGGAACGCCGCTGGAAATTTTTACCGACAGGGAAGGCGAGATCATTCTGAAAAAATATTCTCCCATGGCGGAGCTTGGGAATTTTGCGAAGCAGTATGCGGACGCCCTGGCCCAGTCCACGGGGCTTGCAGTATGCGTCACCGACAGGGATCAGGTCATTGCGGTGGCCGGAGGAGCGAAGAAGGAACTTCTGCAAAAGAGCATCAGCAAGGCGCTGGAGCAATCCATCCTGAATCGAAACAATATTATGGCGGGAAAGGAAGAGGGGCAGTTTATTCCTGTGACGGACGAGGATGCGGAGGAATATTCCGGACAAGTGACGGCGGTTATTCTCTGCGAGGGGGATGCCATCGGCTCCGTGCTTCTGCTTTCCAAGGATCCAAAGTACAAGATGGGAACGTTAGAGCAGAAGCTTGCGTCCACGGCGGCCGGCTTTTTGGGAAGACAGATGGAAAGCTGAGGGAGGATGCGCCTTCTCTTCGGGGATCCGGGTATTGCCATTCGGTCAAAAAAGAGGTATCCTTGTTTTGGGAGGATAAAACCATGGAACTGAAAGAGAGTTATACCTTTGAAGAACTGAAGGAAATCATTGCCACGCTTCGATCTGAGAATGGCTGTCCCTGGGACAGGGCCCAGACCCACGAATCCATGAGAAAATGTCTGCAGGACGAATGTGATGAAGTGCTGGAGGCCATTGACAAGAAGGATACGGAGAACTTATGCGAGGAGCTGGGGGATATTCTTTTGCAGGTTATGCTTCACAGCCGGATCGCAGAGGAGACCGGGGAATTCACAGTGGAGGATGTAATCGCCGTGCTGTGCCGGAAGATGATCAGGCGCCATCCCCATGTATTTGGCGGGGAGAATTATGAAACCGCGGAGGCGAGCAAGGCCCGCTGGGACGAGATCAAGCGTCAGGAGAAAGAGGCGAAAAAGCAGGGGATTCGATTGTAGGGACGGAAGGAAGAGAATTTCCAGAATGGTGGATTTTTCTTGACAAAACGCTCTTATCAGTTTATAAATAATGAAGAGCAATATTGATTTCTATGAACAACCCTAGGAGGAACAGACATTATGAACAAAACTGAATTGATTGCAGCGGTGGCTGAGAAGGCTGAGCTGTCCAAAAAAGATGCCGAAAAGGCAGTAGTTGCATTTGTCGATGTTGTCAGCGAGGAGCTGGTGAAGGGAGAGAGGGTACAGCTTGTAGGCTTTGGTACTTTTGAAGTGTCCGAGAGACCGGAGAGGGATGGAAGAAATCCCAGCACCGGCGAGGCCATCAAGATTGCGGCTTCCAGAGTGCCCAGATTCAAGGTGGGTAAGGCTTTGAAGGACAAGGTAAACAGCTAATTAGTTAATTGGATTTTGAGCTATGATCAACTGCCGCAGGTTTCTGCGGCAGTTTGTCATACGCAGGGACAAGAGGGAATTAGGATATGAGACTGGATAAATATTTAAAAGTTTCGCGGATCATTAAACGGAGAACAGTGGCAAACGAGGCCTGTGACAGCGGCCGGGTGTTTGTCAATGGAAAGCAGGCCAGGGCCTCCCTCAATATCAAGGAGGGTGATGTGATTGAAGTGCAGTTTGGAAATCGTTCTGTGAAGGCGGAGGTCTTAAAAGTGCAGGAGAGCGCAAAAAAGGAGGATGCGGGAGAGATGTTCCGTTATCTGTAGGCATAGGTCCGTCTCCTTCCGCATAGAATTCAGATAGGAGCATGGGAAGGGAGCGAATAGTCGGCAATGGAACGAATGGGCATGGAGGAGCAGAGGCAGAGGACAAAGCCCCATCGGATCTCGCTGGATAAGCGGTCCTATGCCGTGATAAGCGGCGTGGACGATGTGATTTCCTTTGATGAGAAGGAGGTTATTTTGGAAACCACCCTCGGCCGATTGACGGTAAAAGGGGAGGAAATGAAAGTGAGTCGTCTGACGGTGGAACAGGGAGAGGTGGAGATCGGAGGCCGTATGGACAGCTTCGTCTATTCGGAGAGCCGGGGCAGGAAGGCCCAGGGGGAATCTTTCCTTGGCCGCCTGTTTAAATGATGAGCGGCATGATCCACCAGGAGGCGGATTTTCTCTTGATATCCCTGCTCTGGGGCGTGGGACTGACGGTGGTCTACGATTGTCTGCGCATTGTCCGGGTGGCGGTGAGACATGCCTCTGTGGCAGTGGCAGCCGAGGACTTTTTGTATTGGATCTTTGCAGCTTTTGCGCTGTTTGTTCTCCTGTTTTCCATGAACGACGGAAAACTCAGGTGGTATGCTCTGGCGGGAGCCGGGGCAGGCATGTGGCTGTACCATATTACTTTGAGTCAATTCCTTGTAAAATGGCTGGGAGCCGCCCTGGGAGTCGCCATAAAAGGACTTTTCGCGCCCCTAAAAATTTTGGGACGGCTATTGAAAAAACGAGTGGGATCGATTACAATAAAAGTCAAGGCAAAATGCCATACCTTTAAGACGGAGTGGGAACAGAAAAAACGAGCACAGAAAAAAGAACAGGAAAAAGGAAGCGCGGAGGGAAATCGTGGCGGGAAGCAGAGGAAGGGCAAAGTACAGAAAGCAAAGCAAGGCAGTTATCGTGGGAATTCTGTTGGTGACTCTTCTTTTTTGCGGACTTCTTTTTTACAGGACGAAGGCATTGCAGGCCAGAGACAGCCGCTACGGGGCCAGAGAGACCGAATTGCAGAGTCAGATCGAGCAGGAACAGAAAAAATCCGAAGAGCTAAAAGAACGAGAGACTTACGTGCAGACAAAAAAATACATAGAAGAGATCGCGAAGTCAAAGTTGGGCCTGGTGAATCCAGGAGAGATTCTGCTGAGACCCAATGAAGAAGAGTGAAAAAAGTATGAGTATAGAGTCATGAAAAAAGTACGAATATAGAGCCATAAAGAAAGACCTGTGCCACGTGGATGCGGAGCGCAGGTCTTTTTGGCGCACAGGAGAGAAAGGCTCCCTTCTGCTCAATCTCAGGTATTTGCGGAGGAAATGTCGAAAACTTTTCACACATCCCTCTCCCCTTTCGACAGCTTTTCTATATGCGAAGCGTTATAATGGTCTCTCAGGGAGGATTCGCCATGAAAAGAGAGACATTTGTCCGAGCATTTCTGGCGCTGTCCGGCGGTTTTATGCTGGCAGCGTTTTTGGCGCAGGGAAAAGCGCTGTCTTCGGTCTTTCGGGCCGGTTTATATTTCAGCGTGCTTTTTACAGGCTATAAGTATGGGGCCGGAATCGGAGCTGTGGCAGGGACAGGCTGTGGGATTCTGGAAACCATTATACAGGAGGATATTTCCTCCATGGGTATGCTGTGCGCAGCCGGAGTTTTGGCGGGCGTGTTCCGAAGCTTGGGGAAGGCGGGAAGCGCCATGGGCTTTCTGGCCGGTCCGGCCATTCTCGGGATTCTCTATGTACCCAGGGAGGTTCACCCGGGAATGGGGGGCTTCTTTGCGGCGGCGGCCGCTTTCTTTCTGGTGCCAGAGAGCCTTCTTGCCAGGGTGGAAATTCGGAGAGAACCGATTCGGCCGATTTCTTTTTATATGCCGGGAAAGGAGCGGACGGCAGCCGAGCGGGTGAAGGCCGTGTCGGACTCCATGGAGCGTCTGGCGAAGACCTTTCGGCCTGTGGAGGAAACCTCGGAGGAGACCGATGAAAATGTGGTGTCTGAGGGGATTCCCGTGATTCCCGGTGACATAGCTGCCCTTACCCTGGATGGAATGATCTGGAAGGAGCGGTACGAGGAATGCCGGGAGGCGGTGGCGGAGAGTTTTCGGGAGATGGAACGGATCCTCTCGGAGCTCTCCGCAGATATCGGGGCGACCGGAGATATCTCGGAGAGCTACCGGGACAGGCTCTCCAGGGAGCTCCGCCTGCGGCGGGTGAAGCTCAAGAACCTGACAGTGTTGGAGAAGGGAGGGGAGAAGCAGGAGGTCTATTTACAGGTTCAGGCAGCGGGGAATCGGTGCATGACGGCGAGGGAGCTTTCGGAGGCGGTGAGTAAGGTCTTGGAAGAATCCTTTGTTCCGGCCATGGACAGCAGGCGGATTGTGACGAAGGAGGCGTGCATGATTCGGCTGGTCAGAGCGCCGGAATATATGATGCTCCACGGGATTTCCAGGGCGTCCAGGATCGAGAAAGAACTTTCCGGGGACAATTTTACGTTTTGCAGGCTTCCCGACGGCCGAATGCTTTTTGGGGTGGCCGACGGAATGGGCTCCGGCAGCAGGGCTTTTAAAGACAGCGAGGTGGTCATGGAGATGGCGGAACAGCTCCTTTCCAGCGGCTTCGGACTGGAGCAGGCGATCCAGCTCATGAATGCGGTGCTGCTGTTGAAGGAGCAGGAGCAGCGGCCCATTACGGTGGATCTGGCGGTGGCGGATCTTTACAGCGGGACCTGCCGCTTTGTGAAAGCAGGGGGCGTGACGACCTTCGTCAAGAAAAACCGGGATATCGAGGTCATAAAGGCGGAGGGGCTTCCGGCGGGGATTTTGAGTGACGTACAGCCGGAATATCTGGAACGGAGGCTGGAGGACGGCGATAAAATCATCATGGTGACGGACGGAGTCCTGGACGCGCTGGCCGGGGAGGATAAGGAAGAAACCATGAAGGAAATCCTCTCTTGTATTTCCGGGGAGAATTTACAGGATATGGCCGATGAGATCCTGCGGTATGCAAAGATTTCCGGTGAGGAATGCCGGGACGATATGACGGCGTTGGCGGTGGGAGTATGGAAGGCGTGAGTTCGGCTTTGGTCAGGATCGGGGCATGACGGAACGGAACTCACGCCGTTTCTCTGTTGTTGTTTGACTTTGTACAGGAGATCAAGTATAGTAGAAACTGTCGGAAAGAAAAGTGAAAGATGGTCTGATTTTGTGGATGGGGGCAGCGTATGCTTCGGAAAATATGGGGAACCATTGAGAGAGAGCATCTTATAAAGGCAGATGAGCTGGTCGTGACCGGGGTATCCGGCGGGGCAGACTCGATCTGCCTGCTTTTGGCATTTCTTGAGCTTAAAGAGCAGCTTAAGTTTCGGACGGCGGCGGTTCATGTCCACCACGGAATTCGTGGGGATGAGGCGGACCGGGATGAAGCCTTTGTCCGGGATTTTTGCAGGAGCCGGGATGTGCCTCTGTTGGTTTATCACCGGAATGTGCCAAAGCTTGCGGAGAAGAGGGGGCTTTCCCTGGAAGAAGCCGGACGGGAAGCCCGCTACGCCTGTTTTCGGGAGGCCCTGAGGGAGCTTTCCGGAAATCGGCTGGCAGTGGCCCACAACCGGGAGGATAATGCGGAGACGGTACTGTTTCATCTGTTCCGGGGGAGTGGACTTAAAGGGCTTTCCGGGATGGATTACCAGGCGCCGCTGCCGTTTGGCCGTCCGGATGATTTGGAGGATCGGGGGAGATTTACTTTGATTCGGCCGCTTTTAGATGTGTCCAGAAAAGAGATTGAGGCGTATCTCGGGGAACGGCGGATCCCGTTTTGCCGGGACAGCACAAACCGTTCAGAGGAATATAGCAGGAACCGGATTCGTCTGAGTATTTTGCCGGAGGCTAAGAAGATTAACGAGGAGGCAGCGGCCAATATTGTCCGTGCGGCGGGGATGTTAAAGGGGACGGCACGTTTCCTGGACGCGCAGGCAGGCAGTTGGCTCAAGGAGCGGGCAGAGGTGAGTGGTCAGGAGCTGCGGCTGCCCGGCGGGGCGCTTTTGGAGACGGGAGAGGTACTTTCCGGCTTGATTGTCCGAAAGGCCTTGGATCAGTTTACGGGAAGCTTGAAAGACATTGCGAGGCGGCACATCGACGAGGTTCTTAGGCTGGCAGAAAAGAGAACCGGGAGAAAGTTTTCTCTCCCGGGAGGCGTCAAAGTCCGGAATGAATATGGGATGTTGGTTTTTTCTGTAGATATGGTGTCGGAAGAGAGGGCTTCGGAAGAACGCGGTATGGATCCATCGCAAGAATGGCAGGAGACGGAGCTTTTTGGCCTGAGCTTCCGTTATCGGCTGATAAAAAAGGAACCCGGGCAAAAAATTCCCGAAAACAGGTATACGAAATGGTTTGCGTGTGATAAAATAAAGGGTAATCTTTCTTTGCGGGGAAGGCGTCCGGGGGACTGGTTCCAGGCATTTGCGGACGGAGGGCGCCAGACGGTGAAGGCGTATATGATCAATGAAAAGATACCGCAGGGGGATCGAGGGCGGATTCCCCTTCTCACAGAAGGAAGCCACGTGCTCTGGATTGTGGGAGGGCGGATCAGCGAAGCTTACAAGGTGACGGAGGAATGCTGCCGGGTCCTGGAGGTCAGAGTGTCCGGGATGCAGCAGTAAGTAAACCAAAAGAGGAGAGGCCAGTGTTATGGAAGACAAAATTAGAATTCTGCTTCCGGAAGATGAAGTGGATGCCAGAGTGGAGGAAATTGGAAAACAGATCAGCGCTGATTATGCGGGGAAGGCCGTGCATCTGATCTGTATTTTAAAGGGCGGCGTGTTTTTTACCTGCGAGCTGGCGAAACGGATCACGGTTCCGGTTTCCCTGGATTTTATGTGCGTATCCAGTTACGGCGCCGGGACCAAATCCAGCGGGATCGTGAAGATCGTCAAGGATCTCGACGAGCCCCTTGAGGGAAAGCATGTCCTGATCGTGGAGGATATCATCGATTCCGGAAGGACCTTAAGTTATCTGACGGAGGTCTTAAAACAGAGAGGGCCGGCAGATATCAAGATCTGTACTCTTCTTGACAAGCCCTCCAGGAGAGTCAAGAAGGAGGTAAAGGTGGATTATACATGTTTCAGCATTCCCGATGAGTTTGTGGTGGGATATGGGCTGGACTATGATCAGAAATATAGAAATCTGCCCTACATTGGCGTGGTAGAGGTATAGTTTAGGAGGTTTTTTGAATTGGAACAGAGACACAGCAACGGGCTGGGTTTTTACCTGTTTATCATTCTGGTAGCAATCGTAGCCTTTATGTGGATCCGGAAGGGTCTGAACGAGAGCCAGGACCGCTCCTGGCAGCAGTTTTTGGCTGAGGTGGAGCGGGACAATGTCAGCGAGGCGGAGATCCGGCCCAACAAGGAGGTGCCGACCGGCCAGGTAAAGCTGTACTTTAAAAACGGTTCCACTCCCTATAGTTGGAATGTGGACGACGTGGTCGCAGTGAAGGAATATCTTCTGGAGAAGGAGATCACCGTGGTCATGCGGAATGTGCCGACGGACGACACGTTTTTTACCATCGTGCTTCCGATCCTGGTGGGGATGCTGATCGTGATCCTGGTGGTTATGAGCATGTTTACCCGCTCCATGAATGCCATGAATGGAGGGACCAGTGGCAGCCGGATGGCCAATTTCGGAAAGAGCCGGGCCAGGGTTTCCAGGGACGGCCATGGGATGAACTTTAAGAAGGTGGCTGGACTGGAGGAGGAGAAAGAGGATTTGGCGGAGGTTGTGGACTTCCTTAAAAATCCTGGCAGATATATGAAGGTGGGGGCTAGGATTCCCAAAGGCGTTCTTCTGGTGGGCCCTCCGGGGACAGGAAAGACCCTTCTCGGAAAGGCGGTGGCAGGGGAGGCCGGAGTTCCTTTTTTCAGCATTTCCGGCTCCGACTTTGTGGAGATGTTTGTGGGTGTGGGTGCCGCCCGCGTGCGGGATCTGTTTGAGGATGCCAAGAAAAATGCGCCCTGTATTGTATTTATCGATGAGATTGACGCGGTGGGCAGACGCCGCGGCACCGGTCTTGGCGGCGGCCACGACGAGAGGGAACAGACCTTGAACCAGCTGTTGGTGGAAATGGACGGTTTTGGTGTCAACGAAGGGATCATTGTGATGGCAGCTACCAACCGGGTGGACATCCTGGATCCGGCGCTCTTAAGACCCGGCCGTTTTGACAGGAAGGTGGCCGTGGGCAGACCGGATGTCAAAGGGCGGGAGGAGATCCTCCAGGTCCATGCGAAGGAGAAGCCGCTGGCGGAGGACGTGGATTTGAAGAAGATCGCGCACACCACGGCCGGCTTTACCGGAGCAGATTTGGAAAATCTGATGAATGAGGCGGCTATTTTGGCTGCCAAGGATAACCGGGCATTTTTGAAGCAGGAGGACATTGAACGATCCTTCGTGAAGGTGGGGATCGGCATGGAGAAGAAGAGCAAGCTGATTTCCGAGAAGGATAAGAAGATTACTGCCTACCATGAGAGCGGCCATGCGATCCTGTTCCATCTGCTTCCCGATGTGGGACCGGTCCACACGGTGTCCATTATCCCCACAGGGATCGGGGCTGCAGGCTATACCATGCCTGTGCCGGAAAAGGATGAGATGTTCAATACGAGGGGCAGGATGCTCCAGGAGATCACGGTGAGCCTGGGAGGCCGCATTGCGGAGGAAATGATTTTTGACGATATTACCACAGGTGCCTCCCAGGATATCAAGCAGGCCACGGAGACGGCGAGAAATATGGTTACCAAGTATGGCATGTCCGAACAGATCGGCATGATCTGCTACGGTGATGACGACGACCAGGTGTTTATTGGCCGGGATCTGGCCCATGCCAAGTCCTACGGAGAGCGGGTGGCATCCACCATCGACGAGGAGGTGAAGCGGATCATCGACGGTTGTTACGCGCGTGCGAAGGGGATTTTGACAGAGCATAAGGAAATTCTTCATAAAAGTGCGAAGCTCCTGCTGGAGAAAGAAAAGATCAGTGGAGATGAGTTTGAGGCCCTGTTTGAAGGAGAAACAGCGTCTTTTGTGGAAAACTGATAGAGAAGAAATCGGACCTGTGGGAGGTGCGCTGTTAAAATTACTAAAAATATTTTTGGAATCCGGGAAAGTTTGTGCACACTTGAGAGGCGTGTAATGCTATAATAATGAACGTACCCCCCCCAATACATTTTATATAGTTTTGCTACACCCCATAAGAAAGAAATACCTTCTCCTAAAAAGGACAGCGATCGAAATGCTGTCCTTTTTACTTGCCATTGGCGAGAGGACTGCGGAGAGATTTGCGCGTGTCCCCCGGAGAGGCCATCGTCAAGGACAAATTATTTTGTCGCCGACGGTAGCCACATCGTGGATTCTATCTTGTATTTAACAAGGTTTTGGTATAAAATGTTAAAAGACAACAGGGTAAGGAGTGTTTGGATGAGCCGGACAGACAGAATAAACAGGCGGGCTCTTTTCAGCGACGAGACAGAGGACTACCGATGTCCCATGGAACCGGATGCGGGCGATACGGTTCTGCTCCGATTCCGGGCTGCGAAAGAGGACATAGACAGAGTATATTTGGCAGACGAAGATGGCGGACTGCAAGAGATGAGACTTGTTTTGGGAGAAGGAGGAATATTTGCATTTTACGAGACGGAGATTTCCCTTTCGGAGGAGCCGTATCGATATTGCTTTCAGATTGAAAAAGGGGGAGAGGTTTGCTGGTACAGCAAAATCGGAATATCAGATCAGCCGGAGTGGAACTATGCATATCAGATCACGCCGGGGTTTCACACGCCGGATTGGGCGAAGGGCGCCATCATTTACCAGATTTTTGTGGATCGGTTCCGGAATGGTTCCACGGCCAATGATGTGCAGGACGGAGAATATCTGTATGTGGATGGTCAGCCGGTTCGTCAGGTGAAGGATTGGGATCAGCCGCCGGAGCCTTTGGACGTGAACAATTTTTACGGTGGGGATCTGCAAGGGGTTTTGGAAAAGCTGGATTATCTGAAAGACCTTGGTGTGGAAGTGATTTACTTTAATCCGATTTTCGTATCTCCATCAAATCATAAATACGATATTCAGGATTATGACTATATTGATCCCCACTATGGAAAGATCATCAATGACCGCTCCTGCCCGGTTCAGGCCGGTGGGACAAACAGGGAGGCATTGGGATATATCACACGGGTCACGGACAGAGTCAACCTGGAAGCCAGCAATGCATTTTTTGCCGAGGTGGTAGAGGAAGTCCACAGACGGGGAATGCGTGTGATTTTGGACGGTGTGTTTAACCACTGTGGTTCTTTTAATAAATGGATGGACCGAGAGAGGCTCTATGAGGAACAGGAGGGCTATGAGAAGGGCGCCTATGTCTCGGAGGAGAGCCCTTATCGAAGGTTTTTTCAGTTTACAGGCGGGCGCTGGCCCTACAACCAGCATTATGACGGATGGTGGGGACATGACACGCTTCCCAAATTAAATTATGAGGAATCGCCGGAACTTTACGAATACATTATGAAAATTGGGCAGAAATGGGTGTCGGAGCCTTACAACGTGGACGGCTGGCGGCTGGACGTGGCGGCGGATCTGGGCCACAGCGAGGAGTTTAACCATGAGTTCTGGCGGAATTTCAGGAAGAACGTCAAGGCGGCGAAACCGGACGCCCTGATTTTGGCGGAGCATTACGGAAATCCGGAGAGCTGGCTGGCGGGGGACCAGTGGGACACGGTCATGAACTATGACGCTTTCATGGAGCCTCTGACCTGGTTTTTGACGGGGATGGAGAAGCACAGCGACGAGCGGCGGGACGACCTTTACGGGGACGGAGGATGGTTTTTCAGGACCATGCTTCACGAGATGAGCAGATTCCATGTCCAGTCCCTGCAGGTAGCCATGAATGAGCTTTCCAACCATGACCACTCCCGGTTTCTGACCAGGACCAACCGGATAGTGGGGCGGACCGGTTCCCTGGGGGCGGAGGTTGCGGAGAACGGTGTAAAAAAGAGTGTGCTTCGCATGGCTGTGACCGTGCAGATGACCTGGCCGGGAGCGCCTACCATCTACTACGGGGATGAGGCGGGGCTCTGCGGCTGGACCGACCCGGACAACCGGCGTACTTACCCGTGGGGACACGAGGATCTCGCTTTGATCGAGTTCCACAAGTGCATGACCAGGCTTCATAAGTGCTATTCTGCCCTGAAGACCGGTTCCATAAAGCCCTTGGCAGAGGGACGGCACTTGATCGCCTATGGCAGGTTTAACCGGGAAGGGCGGCTGGCGGTGGCCTTAAATGCCAGCGAGTCTCCCCTGTGGGTGGAGATCCCCGTGTGGGAGATCGGGGTCCGGCCGGACGGCGTCATGAAGAGGCTGATTTTGACGGCGGGGGATTCCTATGATGAGAGGGAGGTCATTGCCTCCATACAGGACGGGATCCTGTCCATGGAGCTGCCGCCGGAGAGCTCGGTGATCTTTGTGGAATGTGAAAAAGAGGATTGACAGAGAAGTCGGTCCTCTTTTCTTATATTTGATATTTCTGTTTTTTTTGGTACATACTAAGTTCGAGGTGATGAATCATGGGTTCTCTTTGGATGAAAACCATATCGATGTCGGAGCGGGAAAGCCTGTCCGGGGACAAAAAGACAGAAGTAGCGGTGATCGGGGCCGGGCTGGCTGGGATTTTGACGGCCAGGCTTCTGTCGGAGAGTGGCGTCAAAGTAGTGGTTTTGGAGGCGGATCGGATCGGGAGCGGCCAGACGAAAAATACCACGGCGAAGATCACTTCCCAGCACGGGCTGATTTACGACAGGCTGGCGGAACAGTTTGGCATGGAGGCGGCCGGGCAGTATGCCTCGGCCAATGAAAAAGCCATCGGCGAGTACCGGCGTCTGATCCGGGAATATGAGATCGACTGCCATTTTACGGAAAGCAGTGCGTACCTTTATTCCTGCAAAGAGGGGAAGACGGAGGAGTCTCTTGTGCGGGAGGCAGAGACGGCGAGGGCCCTTGGGATTTCGGCGGAATTTACCAGGCAGACGGAATTGCCGTTTCCGGTGACGGGGGCAGTCTGCTTTCGCAGGCAGGCTCATTTTCACCCACTGGAATTTTTGCGGGGAGCAACGGAGAAGCTGGAGATTTATGAGCGCACGCCAGTCCTTTCTGTGGAGGGTAGACAGGTTCGGACGGAGAGCGGCGTTGTGACGGCGGACCAGGTGGTGTTTGCGGCCCACTATCCCTTTGTCAATGTGCCAGGCTATTATTTCATGCGGATGTACCAGGAGCGAAGTTATGTGCTGGCGCTGGACGGGGCCTTTCTTCCGGAAGGGATGTATTATGGCGTAGACGAGGATGGCCTCTCCCTGCGAAGTGCGGACGGGCTTTTGCTCCTCGGCGGAGAGAGCCACCGGACGGGAGAAAACCGGGAGGGCGGCAGATACGCAAGGCTCGAGAAACGGGCGGAGACCCTCTGGCCGAGGGGAACGGTGCGGTTTTGCTGGTCGGCACAGGACTGCATGACCCTGGATGGGATCCCCTACATTGGGCAATTTTCTGCAAAGACGCCGAATTGGTACGTGGCGACAGGCTTTCAGAAATGGGGGATGACAAGTTCCATGGTGTCGGCTATGATCATTCGGGATGCCATCACCGGAAAAGAAAATCCGAATGCCTCTGTGTTTTCGCCGGAACGATTTACGCCCTCGGCTTCCGCGAAGAATTTCATGTTGGGAGGCCTCCACATGGTCCGGGATCTGTCCAGGGAGGTTTTTGCTCTGCCCCGGGCCATGACGGAGGAGCTTCCTTTAGGCCACGGCGGGGTGGTGGAGTTTGATGGAAAGAAGGCTGGTGTATATAAGGAAGAGAGCGGGAAGATTCATGTGGTGTCCGTCCGCTGTCCCCACATGGGCTGCCAACTGGAGTGGAATCCTGACGAGAAGAGCTGGGACTGCCCCTGCCACGGTTCCCGCTTCGACTATACTGGAAAACGGATTGATAACCCGGCGCAGGAGAATGTGATCAAGGAAAAATATTGATAGTGACAGGTATTTTGAAAGAATATTGTTTTACATTTTTCGTGCAACGGCCCCCTGTTTGACTGCAGGTATAATTTTCTATCTCATCTCCTCCGGGAGCATCTCCAAAATGCGCTCTCTCGTGTACGCCCCCAGGAATTTCTTCTGCTGCCTGTCCAGGGAGGCGACGTCGATGGGCTCGCCGAAGGTGACGGTCACGTGGGAGCGCTTCACCCGGGGGACATGCTTCTCAAAGATTTCGGCGGTTCCGGTCATGGCCACGGGGATGATGGGACAGCCGCTCTTCTCGGCGATCTTCATGCTGCCCTCCTTAAAGTCCATGAGGCCGGAGCCGGGATTGCGGGTGCCCTCCGGGAAGATCCAGATGCTGACGCCGTTTTTCACGTAGTCGATCCCGGTCAGAATGGTCTTGAGCCCTTCTTTTAAATTGTCCCGGTCCAGAAACAGGCAGTGGAGGTTGGTCATCCACCGCCTTAAGAAGAAAATCTTCTGCATCTCTTTTTTGGCCACGAAGCCGGCCTCGCCTTTGATCAGCCGGTATCCGATGACGATGTCAAAATAGCTCCGATGGTTGCCCACATAGAGCACCGGCCGGTCGTCCGGAATGTTTTCCCGGCCGTTCACTTCGATTTTGGTCCCCGCTAGAAAGAGGATAACGCCGAAAGCCCGCTGGACCAGCCAGAGGGAGCTTTTCGATTTGGTCTTAGGATTGAATTTTCCGATGATCCATTCCACCAGAAGGGCGGGGCAGAGAAGGACCAGGAAAATGAACAGAAACAGTCCGATGAAGATCAGTCGTATCATAAGAGTCTCCCGTTTATCGTTTTCAGGGTGTTTTCCATAAGCTTGACCGGAAAGGCGGCCCGGAGCTTATTTTGTCTGCTGGTGGGTCATATTGTCGACGGACTCCAGCAGGTCATTCTTCATGGCGTGGAGCTTGGCCGACAGGTCAATGTGGGCCCGGTGGGGATTGATCAGGCGCTTCGCCTCATCCCAGAGGGTGTCCAGCTCCCTCCTGCAGTAGTCCCGGATCTCCATGACGGAATCCGACCGGTAGACGCATTCCCCCGCTTTGAATATCTGTACGGGAAGTTCCCGGATGGTGTAGGTCCTGGGCGCCAGGTGAGTCTTCTTCCAGGTGTCGATGGGATCGAACAGAAGGAGCGGCTGGTCGGAGGAATATTCCTCGTCGGTGAGGGCGATCAGGTCGGCGATCATCTTCCCCGTTTCGGCTCCGTAGATGCGGTAGACCGTCTTGTCGCCGGGGTTGGTGACCTTCTCTGTGTTCTCCGAGAGCTTGATCTTGGGAATGAACTGCCCTGTCTTCTCGTCCTTTAAGGCCACCAGCTTGTAGACGCCGCCAAAGGCGGGCCAATCGCTGCTGGTGATCATGTTGGTGCCGACGCCCCAGGAGTTGATGGCGGCGCCCTGGGTCTTCAAGCTGTTGATCAGGTGCTCGTCCAGGTCGCTGGAGGCGGAAATGATGGCGTCGCCGAAACCGGCCTCCGTGAGCATTTTCTTCGCCTCCTTGGAGAGATAAGCCAAGTCGCCGCTGTCTAAGCGGATGCCGTAGCCCTTCAGGGAAATGCCCTCCGCCTTCATCTCATTAAATACCTTGATGGCGTTGGGGACGCCGGAGCGGAGGGTGTCGTAGGTGTCCACCAAAAGGATGCAGGCGGTGGGGTAAAGCTTCGCATAGGTGCGGAAGGCCGTCAGCTCGTCGGGAAAGCTCATGATCCAGCTGTGGGCGTGGGTGCCCTTCACGGGAACGTCAAACATCTGTCCGGCCAGCACGTTGGAGGTGCCGATGCAGCCGCCGATCATGGCCGCTCGTGCACCGTAAATGCCGGCGTCCGGTCCCTGGGCACGCCTGAGGCCAAACTCCATGATTCCGTCGCCCCTCGCCGCATGGACGACCCGGGCCGTCTTGGTGGCGATCAGGCATTGGTGGTTGATGATGTTTAAAATGGCCGTCTCCACAAGCTGGGCCTCCATGATCGGAGCGATCACCTTGACCAGAGGCTCCCTGGGAAAGACCACGGTCCCCTCGGGGATGGCGAAAATGTCGCCGGAAAATTTGAAATTCCGCAGATAATCCAGAAAATCCTCGTCAAAGAGGCCGGTGCTTCTGAGGTAGTCCACCTCCGCCTCCCCGAAATGCAGATTGTTCACATAGTCAATGACCTGCTCTAATCCGGCCATGATGGCAAATCCGTTTCCGCTGGGATTGGTTCGGTAGAAAACATCGAAAACCGCCGTCTGGTTTGCGTTCTCCTTGAAATATCCCTGCATCATGGTGAGCTCATACAGGTCGGTCATCAGTGTCAGGTTTCTGGTGTCCATAATTTCTCCTTTCGGCCTGCCGCATTTTGCCGGCGGCATAACACTTCCTTCTATTATAACACGATTTTTTCTTAAGGGGATCAGCATTTCATATAATTTGTAAATTTAATGGTTTCGCTGCGGTAATGAGAATCGGAGTATTCTACAGGGATGTTGTTTGCATCATAAGCCAGATTTCGGACAATAAAGATCGCCCGCCCTCTTTTGATCTGCAGCATGCCGGCATCCGTCTGTCCTGCATTATCCGCACTGATTTCCCGCTTTAAGGTGACCACCTTTAAGTTGTAGTGCTGATTTAATGTTTCATATAAAGAAACCTTCGAAAAGTCAAAATCCTGCAGACCGGGAAAACGAGAAGCCTGCAGATACGTATGGCAATAGAGCATGGGGGTGTCGTTGGCCATGCAAAGCCGCAGCAGCGAATACAAAGGTTCTCGTTCATCGATTTTTAACTGTTGGTTGACAAAGGGAATCGGCTCCACGGTCTCAAATTCCAGCACACGGGTGGCGGGGGTGTAGCCATAACCGGCAATGATCTGATGGAAGCTCTCGTGCTTCGCAATATAATTGAACTCCATCTTCTGGTGGGTCACGAACGTACCCTTACCCTTACGGCGGACAATGACCCCGGCGTTTACCAGCCCCTGCATACACTGGCGGACCGTTGGCCTGCTGATGTCCAGGGTCGTGCTGATCTCCTGTTCCGAGGGAAGCTCATCCCCGCTTTTCAACCTGCCGGAATCGATCATGGCCTTTAAGGTCACCATGAGTTGATAATAAAGTGGGGTCGGGACACTGTGGTCTACTTTATTTTTTAGTTCGGATAAAACCAGAGCGTTTAAAGAGGGATTGATGGCCATGCCGTGTCTTCCTTTACATAATTACATATTTGTAAGCTTGTCAGGTAATAAATATTTTATTACGTTTTGATGAGAAAAGCAATGTTCTTTTATAAAAAAATGTATTTATGTATTTACATTTTGAAAATCCTATGTTATAAATAATGTATAGATGTAAATACATATAAACATTAAGATGTCAGTAATTTCAGAAGGAGGATCTTATGAGGAAACGAGTATTGGCAATGTTTTTGGCAGCGACAGTCATGGCAGGTACGCTTATGGCCTGCGGGAAAGAAGCGCAGGAGGAGAAAAAGGGGCCGGAAAAGACGGAGGCGGTAAGTCAGGAGACCGGAGGAGAGACAAAAACGGGTGAAACCGAGAAGGCGGAACAGGCAGAGCCGCCTAAATCGGCGGAGGGTTCCCTGACGGTCTATTACGGAGCGACCCTGGAGCAGATGACGCCGATTCTGGAGGCATTCCAGAAAAAATATCCCGGCATTGAGGTGAAAAGCTACCGGGGGGCCAACGAGGAATTGTCGGCAACCATGGAGATGGAGATTAAATCCGGAAATCCCCAGTTTGATGTGGCTGTCATGGGCAATGGACCGATCATCACGCTGCAGGAGGGGTATGACTGTTTCCAGTCTTTTGAGCCGGAGGCGAAGGCTTCCATTTCGGAAGGGCTTTTGGATCCGACGGGAATCCTGACTCCTGTTGGCACTGGTTTTTATACCATTATTTACAATACCAATCTGGTATCGGAGGAGGAGGCGCCTGGGTCTTTTGCGGATCTTTTGGACGAGAAATGGGATAATTCCCTGGTGATCGCCGATCCCACCAGTTCTTCTTCCGTGTACACGCTGATTTGGATGATCACCCAGAAGCTGGGGACGGACCCTTATGGATGGCCTTATTTCGAGAGACTGCAGGAGCTGAACGTCAATTATGCGTCCAGCCACGGAACCATCGGAGAACTGGTCGCCATGGGAGAACGAAAGGTCGGAGTCCAGGTTATGGCGACAGCAGGAACCTCTTTAAAAAAGGGGGACCCGATCGCCATTGTATATCCGGAGGAAGGACTGCCCAGTGAGGTGAATGTGGGAGTGATCCGGAAGGATACGCCCAATGAGGCGGCGGCGGAGCTGTTTATGAACTTTATTCTTTCCGACGAAGGGCAGAGGCTGGTGGCGGACAATCTCGGCTGGATCCCGGTGCGGACGGACATTGCGGATTACAAGCTGGCGGACGGAACGGCTCTTTCCGACCTGAACTTCATTCCCAGGGACGTGACCTGGGTGACAGGAAACAAAGAAGAAATTCTCGAGAAATTTGCGGAGATCCGGGCAGAATAAGGAGCAGGAGGAAGGCTGCGATGGACAAGGGGTATTTGACGATTACGAACCTGATCAAGAAATACGGAGACGTGACGGCGGTAAACGGGGTCAGCCTGGCGATTGAGAAGGGCAAGCTTCTCTCGTTTCTAGGGCCTTCCGGCTGCGGGAAGACGACGACGCTGCGGATCGTGGCAGGGCTGGAGACCCCTACTGCCGGGAACGTGTCGGTGGACGGAAACGTCCTTTCTGATGAAAAACACGTGGTCCTGCCGGAAAAACGGAACATGAGCATGGTCTTTCAGAGCTATGCGGTTTGGCCCCATATGACGGTCTTTGACAACGTGGGATACGGATTAAAAATCAAAAAATATGCAAAAAGCGACATTGTGAAACGAGTGAGGGAGGCCCTGGAACTGGTGGGCCTGGGAGAATATGAGAAACGTTTTCCCACCCAGCTTTCGGGCGGCCAGCAGCAGCGGGTCGCCCTGGCAAGGGCCCTGGTCAGCGAGCCGGATATCCTGCTTTTGGACGAACCACTCTGCAATCTGGATGCGAAGCTTCGGGAAAATATGCGTTTTGAGATCCGCGCCCTTCAGAAGAGGCTGGGAATCACGACCATTTACGTCACCCATTCCCAGGACGAAGCCCTGGCGGTGTCCGACGAGATCGTGATCATGCGGGACGGAAAAATTCTGCAGAAGGGCTCCCCGGAAGAAATCTACGCGAGGCCGGACAGTAGTTTTGTGGCGGATTTCATCGGCGTGGCCAATCGGTTTGAGGTGAAGATCGTCGAGGCCGGAAAAGAAAAGACCACAGTCAGGCTGGCGAACGGGGAGACGGTTTTCGCGGCGGCGGACGGAAAGGGTTGGAAGGAAGGGGAGGAGGCGTATCTCCTGCTCCGTCCGGAAAACTTGATTTTTAACCAACGGGAAGAGGGGCGATACGTAAATTCCTTGTCTGCGGCGGTTGAGAATGTGAGCTTCACCGGAAGTATCGTGAACTATTTTATAAAGCCGAAAGGAATGGAAGAGAGCCGGTGCAGAGTGCAGTCGACTCCGCCGGTCCGGTTTGCGGCCGGGGACGCCTTGGTCTGTCGGTTTGCGGAGACGGACTGCGTCCTGGTGAGGGAATGACAGAGAGCGGAAAAGGGGAACGATTATTATGAAGATTATCGATATTAAGACAGAGCTTTTGCATATCCCGGTGGAGCGGGCATTGTTAAACAAGACCAAATCCAGAGCCTACATGGAAGTGATTCCGGTTGAGATTTTGACGGACGAGGGAATCTGCGGATACGGATACACCTATACGGACGGATTCGGCGGACATGCGGTCCGGACGCTGATTGACACGGACATAAGGGAACTGCTGCTCGGAAAAGACCCTCTGGAGGTGAAGAAGCTTTCCGCCTGGCTTCTGTGGGAGCTGAGGCAGGCCGGTTTTTCCGGAATCACGGTCCTCGGGGCGGCGGGAATCGACCTTGCCCTGTGGGACATTTACAGCAAGGCAGCGAACCTTCCACTCTGTTCCATCCTGGGACAGTACAGGGACCGGGTTCCCATGTATGCCAGCGTGGCAGGCTGGAGCGGGCTGGCCCATGAGGAGATGGTGGAGCGGGCCGGGAAGCTCTTGAGAGAGCAGAAGATGGTCGGAATCAAGATTCAGGTGGGCCGGGAAACGCCGGGACAGGACGCGAGGCGGGTGGAGGCTCTGCGGAGCGCCTTCGGGAGGGATGTGAAGCTGTTCGTCGACGCCAACACGATCCTGGATGTGGAGGGAGCCATCAGGCTGGCGAGACGGCTGGAAGAATATGACATTTTCTGGTTTGAGGAGCCGATTTCCCTACGGGATCCTCTGGGCCACAGGCGGATTTCGCAGCACACGAGCGTTCCTCTGGCTACAGGGGAAAACTTCTTCGGAATCCGGGAAACGGACGAATATATACGGGGGAATCTGGTCAGCTACATGCAGGCGGATGTGATCCGGACGGGAGGCATCACGGAGTGGCTGCGCATCGCCGCAAACTGCGATGCACAGGGCATCAAAGTCTCTCCTCACTTTGTCATGGAAGTGACTGCGCAGGTGCAGTGCTGCGTGCCCAATTCCCTGTATGTGGAGTACATACCCTGGTTCCAGGAGCATTTCGAGGATCCTGTCCGGACGGAGGACGGCTTCGCCTTCGCAAGGGAAAAGCCGGGGCTTGGACTTAAGTTTAAAGAAGAAACCATAAAAACATACAAGGTCGACAATTAGGCGAGGTGGAGCATGAAGGAGAGGAAGCTCAGAAAAAGAATACGGTTTCAGGCAAGTAATCTGCTGTTTGCCCTTGTGTGCCTGATCATCATGCTGCTGGTTCTGGTTCCCATAGGTTACATGGCCTATGAGAGCCTGACCACGAAGGACGGGACGTTTACGTTCGCAAATTTCATCAAATATTTCGGACGCAGGGACATTCTGGAGGCCCTCAGGAATTCCATTGTCGTCGCTGCGGGAATCGGGGTTTTTGCCTCCCTGATCGGAGTCGCCCTGGCTTTTGGAGTCAGCCGGACGGACATGAGATTCAAGACGCTGGTGAAAAGCACGATCACCATCACCATTATGACACCGCCCTTTCTTCTGACCATGGCCTATATTATTCTGGCCGGGCCGAACCAGGGGCTTGTCAACCGCCTGCTAAAGTCGGTCTTTCACTTGACGACCAATTACGGTCCCATCAATATTTATTCCGTCTGGGCCATTGTAGTGCTGGGGCTTCCCCAGGGGATTGCGACCATCTTCATGATGGTGTTCCCGGCACTGGAAAACATGGACCCTTATCTGGAGGAAGCGGCGAGGATGTCGGGGGCCAATGCGGCGAGGACAGCATTTCGGGTGACGATCCCTCTGGTGCGTCCGGCCATTCTTTCGGGGCTGATTCTGTCCTTCGGCCAGTCGCTGGCCCTCTACGGTGTGCCCAGAATGTTGAATATCAACGTGTTGACCACAAAGATCCGGGAATCCATCACCGTGATGGATCTGAAAATGGGGGCGGTCCTGTCGACATCCGTCACGGTATTGTCGCTGTTTGCCGTGTTTCTCTATCGGAGGTCGGTGCGTTCCAGCAAAAAATACTCCACGATCTCGGCGAAGGGATTCCGGCCGAACATCATGCGGCTGGGGAAGGCGAAGATCCTGTTTTCGGCCCTGGGGCTTGTCTACGCCCTCTTTGGCTTTCTGGTGCCCTACACCACTCTGGCGGTGGCCTCCTTTATGAAGAACGTGGGGAACGGATTTCAGGCGTCCAACTTTACCCTCTCCAACTATACCATGCTGCTTCACAGTGCGGTGGCAAAAACAGCCCTCAAAAACAGTTTCTTTCTGGGAATCATTACGGCCACGGCGGTGGTCCTCCTGGGACTGCTTGCGGCATACATCATCGTCCGCCTGAAGGTCAGGGGGCGGGGAACCCTGGAATATCTGTGCAACATGCCCTCCGGCATTTCGGGGACGGCTCTTGCCATGGGACTGATCTTCATGTACTTGAGTGCCCCGCTCAATCAGATGAGACTTTACGGGACGATCTGGATGCTGTTTATCGCCTATGCGACCAGGATGCTGCCCTCCGGGGTCCGTTACTGTCAATCGGCCCTGATTCAGATCCACACGGAGCTGGAGGAGGCCAGCCGTATTTCCGGTGCCGCCTGGGGGAAGACCCTGAGGAGGATCACGGTTCCCCTGGCGAAAACCGGTATCGCCTATGCCTGGATTTTGACCTTCGTCATGGCGTTTCCGGAGCTGAGCAGCTCCGTGATGCTGCGAAATGCCGGAACAGACGTGGTGGCGACGGCGATTCTGGATTTGTGGGACGGCGCGGGGGGACTGACCCAGGCGGCGGCTTTCGGAACCGTGGTGTTTTTGTTTGTCACGGCCCTGGTGGTGGCGGCCCAGAAGCTGGTGGGGCGTTCCATGATTGACAAATTATAAGAAGAGGTGTGTAAGAATGGGATTGGTGAATAATCAGAAGGCGTATGACCGGTATCTGCTGGAGCAGGAGCACTATGGAAACATGGTTGTCTGCGGACGGCCGGCGGGATATTATTTTCAGGTGCGGATACCGAATTTCCGGGGGAATTATCTGTCCTGCGTGGAGGAGCTTTCTTTCACCCTGGACGGAAAGGAGATTGACGGGGAGACGATTACCATGGCGCTGAACGGGAAGCGGTTCTGCCTGCGGGAGCTTCCGGAGCTGTACAAGGAATACTGGAATGCGGATGATCCGGCGGTCATGGAGGTCTTCCTGGAGGGAGGGCTTTCGGGCAGCCACAGGATCGGTGCGCTTATGAGGCTCCGTTATGGTTACTCTGCATATTTTGGCACCTGCAAGGTGGTCACTTCCAGGTGCGAGAAGACATTTGAGTTTACGGGAGGTGAAAAGGCATGAGCGCCGAGATCAAATTGGGGGTATCGCTGTTTTCCTATTCCAGTGAATACTATCTGAAAATGCTGTCTTTGAAGGACACGCTGCGAAAGGCGAAGACGGCCGGGGCAGAGGGAATCGAGATTGTGGCGGCGCAGATGATGCCGGGATTTCCTTATCCCGCGAAAGCGTGGCTGCATCAGTTCCGGGAGACTTGCGGGGAGCTGGGGCTTGAGCCCTTTTGTTACAGCGCTCATCTGGACAGCGGCCTTCGGAGCGATCGGTGGATGACGGATGCGGAGAAGGTGGAGAGCACGGTCAACGACATCCGGAACTCCTATGAGATGGGGGCATCCGCTGTCCGAACCCAGCAGACCATCACTCCGAAGCTTTTATACGAGGTGGCTCCCTGGGCCGAACGGTATCAGATTCGGGTGGGCGTGGAGATCCATCCGCCCCACAGGCTGGAGACAGAGGTCTGGCAGGAATTCCTCAAAGTTTTTAAGGATCTGGACACGCCTTACGTGGGAATGGTCCTGGATACAGGAATCTATCAGGAATATCCCTACGACGGCTGGCTGGGCGTCTATAAGGAGCACGGGGTCACGGAGGAAATCTGTGACGGCCTTCTGGAGATTTTGGGAAGAAGAGGGACGAAAGAGGAGGCAAGGCAGTTTGTGGAAGCCCATGGCGGGAATGCTTACGGGAGGGAGCTTTCGGAGGAGCTGTTTTCTCTGTACCGTCCTTACGAGCCGGATGAGTTGGCGGAAAACATGAAATACGTGACTCATTTCCACACAAAATTTTATCATATGGAACACGGGGAGGAAAAGACTATTCCCTATGATAGGATACTGGAAATCATAAAGAGCAGTGGGTTTAAAGGATATCTGATCAGCGAATACGAAGGGCATTACTGCTATGACGCCCATCAGTATCCGGCGGCGGATCAGGTGAAGGCGCACATCGAGATGGAAAAACGTTTATTGGGATTATGACCCGGGAGGAAAAAATGGCGGAGAGACGGATTACCAGCAGAGACCAGGACGGAGACGACATTCTGAACCTGTTTAAAAAGGATCAGGGAGGGGAGACGGCGGTCGATACGAGCCGCAGGGTGAGAATCGGAATCATCGGCACAGGATGGATTGCCGCGGCCCACATGGAGAGCTATCTGAAAATGCCGGATGTGGATATTGTGGCCGGGGCGGACGTGGTTCCGGAAAAGGCGAGGCGGTTTTTTGACAGATATCATCTGGACCAGGTACATATCTACACGGATCACCGGGAAATGCTTGCAAAAGAGGAGTTGGACGCGGTCAGCGTCTGTACGTACAACCGGGCCCATAAAGTATGTGCGGTGGATGCGCTGAACGCAGGGGTTCACGTGCTTTTAGAAAAACCCATGGGCGTTACCCTGGAGGAATCGGTGGAAATCTGCCGGGCAGAAAAGGCCAGCGGCAAAGTCCTCTCCATCGGTTTTCAGCCCCGCTTTGACCCGAACATGAGAAAGATCAAGGAGATCGTGGAGTCCGGGGAGCTGGGAAAGGTATATTACATCCAGACGGGGGGCGGACGCAGAAGAGGCATTCCGGTGCCCTTTGGAACAAGCTTTATTGAAGACAAGACGGCCGGGATCGGCGCGGTCGGAGACATCGGGTGCTATTCTCTGGACATGGTCTTAAATGCGGTGGGTTATCCGAAGCCGCTTACGGTGTCCGGTTTCAGAGGTGCGTTTCTGGGAAACAAGCGGGAGTATTATCGGAATCATCCGGAATATGCGGAAAAGTTCGAGGTGGACGACTTTGCCGCCGCCTTTGTCCGGCTGGAAGGAGACATTATTCTGGACTTCCGCATTGCCTGGGCCATGCATCTGGACACGCCGGGGGACACGATCATTTTAGGGACGAAAGCAGGGCTTCGCATCCCTTCGACAGAGTGCTGGAACGGCACCGTGGGAGGGCCCATGAAGGTGTACACGCAGTTTGGCGGGCTGGAGACCTGTATGGAGCTTCCGGTTCTGGAGAGCAATGGGAATCTCTTTGACGCAAAAGTCCGCTCCTTCCTCAATGCAGTGAAGGACGGCGGGGAAGCGCCGGTTCCCAGCAGCCAAATTCTGTATAATCAGGCGATCATCGACGGGATTGTGCGCTCCAGCGAGCTGGGCCGGGAGATCGCTGTCGAGATTCCTGAAATCTGAGACGGAGGACTCCATGAAGAATAGCAGAAATGTGGTTTGCTGTGTGGGTTACACGGCCCTCGTCTTCGCCTCCATGGAACCGGTGAGCAAGCTTTTGCACGGGCAGGTGAATCCCTTTACCCTGACGTTTCTTCGGTTCCTGATCGGCAGCGCCTTCGTGCTTCCTATGGCGGTTCGGGAGATCCGGAAGAAAAGGCTCGTGGTGCGGGCGGGGGATTTCCTTGCCCTGGCCGTAGAGGGGATTCTGATCGTCTGTCTGAGCATGGGGCTTTTGCAGGTGGCAGTGTTTCGGGCAAGATCGGCGGCTTTGATTGCGGTCATTTACTGCACCAATTCGGTGTTTACCGTGATTTTTGCGGCGTGGGTCCTGAGAGAGACGCTGACGAAAAGGCGGGCGGCGGCCGTGGCCCTCTGCCTTCTGGGAATCTATGCGGGATGCGGCATCAGGGTTCGGGAGGAGGCGGTCACCGTCCTGCTGGCCTTCGCCTCCGCACTGGCCATGAGTCTTTTTACCGTCCTGGGAAAGCGTCTGATGAACCGTTTCCCCACGAAGGTGCAGATCGGGATTTCCTTTCCCATCGGCACGGTGGTCCTTGGTCTGTTGGAACTTTTCTCCGGTATCCTTTTTGAAATGAACATAAGCGGAGCCGGGGATGTATTGTTGATCCTGTATCTGGGAGTGGCGGTCACGGGGCTTGGCTATCTCTCTTATTTCCGGGCCATGGAGCTTTCCGGGGCCTCCACGGCATCGCTGGTGTTTTTTATCAAACCTGTGCTGGCGCCGTTCCTGTCGCTGCTCATTCTGGGGGCGGCAGATTTTTCTCCCATGGTGTTTCTGTCGGTGGCCCTGATTGTGTGTGGAAGTCTGCTGATTTTGAGTGAGAAGAAGGAGAAGAAAACGTGAAACTGGGATTTATTACCTCTATTTTGGAAACCTATAATTATGAAGAGATGATGGATTTTGCCGCTGCGGAGGGCTTTAGGTGCGTGGAGGTGGCCTGCTGGCCGGCGGGGAAAGGGGAGCGGCGCTATGCGGGGACGAGCCACATCGACGCGGAGAGGGTTCTGGAAGACGATGCCTACGCGGAACATATTTTAAAGTATAGCCGCGAAAAAGGAGTGGAGATTTCGGCTCTCGCCTATTATCCGAATCCTCTGGACGGCGACGAAAAAAAGCGGGCGGCGAATCTTGGGCATCTGAAAGCGGTGATTGCGGCCGGCGCCAGACTGAAAGTGTTTCTCGTGACCACCTTCATCGGCCGGGACCAGAGGAAGAATCTGGAAGAAAATCTGGAGCTGGCAAAGGAGATATGGCCGCCGATCCTGGAGTATGCGAAGGGTCTGGGCGTGAAGATCGCCATTGAAAACTGTCCCATGCTCTTCGGGCCGGATGAATGGCCCGGCGGCCAGAACCTGATGACCTCCCCGGCCATCTGGAGGCGGGTGTTTGAGCTTTTGCCCTATGACAACCTGGGGCTTAATTACGATCCTTCTCATTTCGTCTGGCAGATGATGGACTACGTGAAACCGCTCTATGAATTCAAGGATAAGATTTTCCACGTGCATTACAAAGACATCAAGCTGTTTCGCGATAAGCTGGACGAGAGAGGGATCCTAGCCGATCCGCTGGATTTCATGGCTCCCAAGATCCCGGGCCTGGGGGACGTGGACTGGGGAGAATATGTTTCCGCGCTGACGGATATCGGATACCGAGGGTGCGCTTGCATTGAAGTGGAGGATCGGGCCTTCGAGAGCTGCGAGGAGGATGTTTTAAATTCCATACGGCTCAGCCGAAGATATCTGAGTCAGTTCTTGGCTTGAGGGAGAAAAATTCCCGGACTGCGTGTCACTGCGGTCCGGGGATTTTTTAGTGTATGCTGTTTTTACCACAAACGTTTGTGTTATTCATGGAAATCGGATATACTAGAGAAAAGAAGGGGAGTGAGATTTATGGCAAAAAGTATTGGAATTGGTCATCAGGATTTTGAAGACATTAGGGTAAATGGAGATTTCTATATTGATAAAACGGATTTTATCAAAGAATGGTGGGAGAGCAGAGACAGCGTAACTTTGATCACCCGCCCGAGGAGATTCGGAAAAACGTTGACTATGAGTATGGTAGAGAAGTTTTTTTCGATTGCTTATGCAGATCGGGGGGATTTGTTTGAGGGATTGTCTGTCTGGGAGCATGAATCTCTCCGAAATCTGCAGGGGACGTATCCGGTGATCAGCTTAAGCTTTGCATCGGTGAAGGAGACTTCTTATCTGAACACCAGAAAGAAGATCTGCCAGATCATCCGGACTCTGTACAATCAGTATGACTTCCTGCTTGACAGCGGGAAACTGAATGAATCTGAAAAGGAGTTTTACCAGAAGGTTTCCGCCGATAAGGAAGATTATGTTGCAACGGATTCGCTGAATGTTCTCTCCAATTATCTGATGAAATATTATGGAAAAAAGGTGATCATTCTTTTGGATGAATATGACACACCCATGCAGGAGGCCTATGTGAATGGTTACTGGGAGGAGATGACAGCCTTTATCAGGAGCCTGTTCAATGCTACCTTCAAAACGAACCCTTATATGGAACGGGCGATCATGACGGGGATTACCAGGGTGAGTACACCGCAGGCGTCCCTTGGGAAAGAATCAATTTTTTCGGATTTAAATAATTTGAAAGTGGTGACGACGACGTCCGAGGAATATGAGGACAGCTTTGGCTTTACGGAAAAAGAAGTTTTTGCAGCGCTGGATGAATTCGGCTTGTCTGAGAAAAAAGAAGAAGTAAAGAACTGGTATGATGGTTTTACCTTTGGGAAAGAAGCAGATATTTATAATCCATGGTCCATCATCAATTATCTGGATACAGGACATGTACGCTGCTATTGGGCGAACACCAGCTCCAACAGCCTGATCGGCAAGCTTCTCAGGGAAGGGAACGGGGAGATTAAGCATGATTTTGAGCGCCTTCTCTCAGGAGAACATTTGATGGTTCCGGTAGATGAAGAGTTTATTTACAGCCAGTTGGATGGGAATGACGCCGCCATCTGGAGCCTGCTTCTTGCCAGCGGCTACCTGCGTGTTTATAGCTATGAGGAGTATTGCATGGAAAGCTGCCTGGATTACCGCATAGAGCCGAAGTATGAGCTGGGGCTTACGAACCTTGAAGTGAAGATCATGTTCCATTCGATGGTGACCGGATGGTTCCAGAAGAGCCGGACGGATTACAACGGGGTTATTACAGCGCTGCTGGCTGATGATGTGAAGACTATGAATATTTACATGAACCGGGTGGCTCTGGAAAGCTTTAGTTATTTTGACACGGGGAACCACCCTTCCGGTGAAGAGCCCGAGCGCTTTTATCATGGATTTGTGCTGGGGCTTATGGTAATGCTCAGGGACCGTTATGTGCTGACCTCCAACCGGGAAAGCGGTTTTGGCCGTTACGATGTCATGCTGGAGCCAAAAAAGAGTGAAGATGACGCAATCATTTTAGAATTTAAGGTGAGGGATTCCGAGGAGGAAGCAGAGCTTTCCGATACGGTGCAGGCGGCACTGGCGCAAATCGAAAAGAAGCAGTATGAAGCCGCCCTGATTGCGAGAGGAATCCCGAAAGAAAGGATTCGGAAGTATGGCTTCGCTTTCCAGGGGAAGAAAGTCCTGATCGGGAGATAGAAGCAGACGGTATCCGGAAAAGCCCATGGGTGTTGCCCTGGACTGCGAATCAATGCAGTCCGGGGATTTTTCATCTTTGGACACCTGCCGGTTGACTTTCTGTCGAGCTCCCTTTATAATGCGACTAATCAGGAATCAAAATCACGATTAGTCGAAATTTGAAAGGGCGAATTGGAAATTCCGGTATGGTATATTTAAGGCATAATTTTTGCTTATTCTGAAAATCCATTCCATAACGGAACGTTATATCAGAAATTCCAGTTTTGTATGGACGGATTGCTGGAAAATCCTGTGTACGGCTTGAAAAACAACAAAAAATAAGATACTATAAAGGGTAATCGAAGAAAGAAGGAGAGAGAAGCCTTATGAATTATCAGATTGCGGTGATTCCCGGCGACGGTATCGGGCCGGAAATTGTTACGGAGGCCATGAAGGTGCTTGACAGGGTCGGCGCCGTTTATGGCCACACATTTACATATAAGAAGCTTTTGATGGGCGGGGCGTCCATCGACGTCCATGGAGTGCCCCTGACGGAGGAGACCCTGGCGGAGGCGAAGGCCAGCGACTCGGTCCTTCTGGGGGCCGTGGGCGGAAACGTGGGCAATTCCCGCTGGTACGACGGGCCGCCGGCCACCCGTCCGGAGGCCGGGCTCCTCGGCATCCGCAAGGGGCTGGAGCTGTTTGCCAACATCCGGCCGGCCTGGCTCTATAAGGAGCTGGCGGATGCCTGCCCTTTGAAGAAGGAGATCATCGGCGACGGTTTTGACATGGTGATCATGCGGGAGCTGACCGGAGGGCTTTACTTCGGGGAGCGAAAGACCGTGACGGAGAACGGCGTGAGGAAGGCCGTGGACACTTTGGTCTACGATGAGAACGAGATCCGGCGCATCGCCGTCAAAGCCTTCGAGATCGCCGGGAAGCGGTCGAAGAGGCTGATCAGCGTGGACAAGGCCAACGTGTTAGACTCCTCCAGGCTCTGGAGGGCCGTGGTGGACGAGACGGCGAAGGACTATCCGGATATTGAGGTGAGCCACATGCTGGTGGACAATGCGGCCATGCAGCTTGTGATGAATCCGGGCCAGTTCGACGTGGTGCTGACGGAGAACATGTTCGGGGACATTCTCTCCGACGAGGCCAGTGAGATCACGGGCTCCATCGGCATGCTGCCCTCGGCCAGCCTTGGAAAGACGAAGCTGGGGCTCTATGAGCCCAGCCACGGCTCTGCGCCGGACATTGCGGGGAAGGACATTGCCAACCCGCTGGCGACGATTTTGTCGGCGGCCATGATGCTGCGGTACTCCTTTGATCTGGATCAGGAGGCGGACGCCGTGGAGGCGGCGGTGCAGCAGGTGCTCACGGACGGATACCGGACGGGAGATATTTTCTCGGAAGGATGTAAGAAGGTTGGCACGAAGGAAATGGGAAGTTTGGTAGCGGAAAGGATCAGGTGAAGATAGATGAGAAGTGACGCAGTAAAGAAGGGGATGCAGCAGGCGCCCCACAGATCGCTGTTTAATGCCCTCGGTTATACGGAGGAAGAACTGGACCGGCCCCTTGTCGGTATTGTGAGCTCTTACAATGAGATCGTGCCGGGCCATATGAATCTGGACAAGATCGTGGCGGCCGTGAAGCAGGGAGTCGCCATGGCAGGCGGGACGCCCATCGTGTTTCCGGCCATCGCCGTGTGCGACGGCATTGCCATGGGCCACACGGGGATGAAGTATTCCCTGGTGACCAGGGACCTGATCGCCGATTCCACGGAGTGCATGGCCCTGGCCCATCAGATCGGAAGAGCACACGTCTGAACTCCAGTCACGTAACCGAATCTCGT
>CAJUOF010000060.1 GCA_910587905.1 uncultured Lachnospiraceae bacterium | reverse complement strand
TTTCTCAGTGGAAACTTTTACAGTAAACTTTCTCCGTCTACGCCAGAACTCCCATGACCAGATGGGTAAGGAGCGCACATGCCCAGGCGATCACGCACTGGCCGATCACCACGCCCGCCGCCCATTTTCCTCCCAGCTCCCGTTTGATGGAGGCGACGGCCGCCACGCAGGGCGTATACAGCAGGCAGAACACCAGGAGGGCCCCCGCCGCCGCAGGAGTGATGGCCGAGATAAGGGCCGCCGTCGCCCCGAACAGCACCGACAAGGTGGAGACCACGCTCTCCTTCGCCATAAAACCGGCAATCAGGGCCGTGCAGATCCTCCAGTCGCCAAAGCCCAGCGGCGCAAACAGGGGAGCGATCCGGCCGGCCGCAGCCGCCAGAATGCTGTCCCTCGAATCCGTCACCACGTTCAGCCGGATGTCGAAGGTCTGCAAAAACCAGATCACGATGGTCGCCACGAAGATCACGGTAAAGGCCCGCTGCAGGAAGTCCTTGGCCTTTTCCCAGAGAAGCCTGGCCACGTTTTTCGCCCCCGGCATCCGGTAATTGGGAAGTTCCATGACAAAGGGCACCGCTTCCCCCCGGAACATACTGTTCTTAAACAGAAGCGCCAGCAGGATTCCCATGAAGATCCCGAGGAAATACAGCCCCACCATGATCAGACCGCTGTATTTCGGAAAGAATGCCGCCGTGAAAAATCCGTAAATGGGGAGTTTCGCCGTACAGCTCATAAAGGGCGTCAGGAGAATGGTCATCTTCCGATCCCGCTCCGAGGGAAGGGTCCGGCTCGCCATGACTCCCGGCACCGTGCAGCCGAAGCCGACCAGCATGGGCACGATGCTCCGCCCGGACAGGCCGATCTTCCGGAGAAGCTTATCCATGACAAAGGCGACCCTGGCCATGTACCCGGTGTCCTCCAGAAGGGACAGGAAGAAAAACAGGGTTACGATGATGGGCAGGAAACTCAAAACGCTTCCCACGCCGTTAAAGACTCCGTCGATGATCAGGGAATGGAGTACCTGGTTCACATTCCAGGCGGCGAGGGTCCCATCCACATACACCGCCAGCCGGTCGATGCCGGAGGCCAGAAGATCCTGGAGCCAGGCGCCAACCACGTTGAAGGTCAGGAAGAACACCAGCCCCATAATGGCCGCAAAAGCCGGGAGCGCCGTATATCTCCCCGTCAGGAGCCGGTCGATCCTCCGGCTCCTCTCCCGCTCCTTGCTTTCCCTCGGCTTCACCACCGTTTTTTTCACCAGCCGTTCGATAAAGGCAAACCGCATGTCGGCAATGGCCGCCGCCCGGTCAAGCCCCCGCTCCTCCTCCATCTGGCAGATGATATGCTCAATGGTCTCCTTTTCATTCTGGGAGAGCCGCAGCGCCTCAAGAACCCGTTCGTCCCCCTCCACCAGCTTCGTCGCCCCGAAGCGGACCGGAATCCCCGCCGCCTTCGCATGATCCTCGATCAAATGGCTGATGCTGTGCAGGCACCGGTGCACGGCACCGCCCATTTCCTCCGGGCCGCAGAAATCCACCCGCCCCGGCCGCTCCTGATACCTGGCGATATGGAGGGCATGGTTCACAAGCTCCTCCGTCCCCTCGTTTTTCGCTGCGGAAATGGGCACCACCGGAATCCCCAGCATGGCCTCCATCTCGTTGATATAGACGGCGCCTCCGTTGCCCTTCACCTCGTCCATCATGTTGAGGGCCAGAACCATGGGCACCTGGAGTTCCATGAGCTGCATGGTAAGGTACAGATTCCGCTCAATATTGGTGGCGTCCACAATATTGATGATCCCGGTCGGCTTTTCCCCCAGAATAAATTGCCTGGACACAATCTCTTCCCTACTGTAGGGTGACAGGGAATAAATGCCCGGCAGATCCGTCACCAGCGTATTCTCATGGTCCCGGATGGCCCCGCTTTTCTGATCCACCGTCACGCCGGGAAAATTGCCCACGTGCTGATTGGCTCCGGTCAGCCGATTGAACAGAGTCGTCTTCCCGCAGTTTTGGTTGCCTGCCAGGGCAAAGGTCAGACAGGTCTCTTTGGGAAGAGGGTTCTCCCCCTCCTTCACATGGTAGCGCCCGCCTTCGCCAAAGCCGGGATGCTCCCTGCTGCTGATCCTTGTAAAAGATGCCTTGGACCTTTGCTCCCCTACACCGGGCGCACCCGCCGTCGTCCCTGCTCCTTTTCCGGCCTGCTCAACCTCGATCTGCTCTGCATCCGCCACCCGCAAAGTCAGTTCATACCCGTGAAGCCTGAGCTCCATCGGATCGCCCATGGGCGCATATTTTACAAGTGTCACCTCCGCTCCCGGGATCACTCCCATATCCAGAAAATGCTGTCTCAGGGAACCGGCTCCGCCGACCGTTTTCACCACTGCCGACTGGCCGATCCCCATGTCTTTGATCGTCATGGCCCGCCTCCCATTTTCCGCCAGATTTTATCTTTTTGCGCTTCCCGCCTCGCCTGTCATGTCCCGCCCGTCAATCTTCCTTTACGTAAAACAGCACGCCCAGGGTTCCCGGCCCGCAATGGCTGGAGATCACGCCTCCGGCCCTGGTCTCAATGACCTGTTCAAAGACTCCGAGGCCCTCCAGATACGCCCTCACCTGCTCCACGATCGCCCGGTCACACCCGGAATGGGTGATGAACACCCGCTTTCCCTCCGCATGCAGAAGCTCTTCCTCCATGTCCTTCGTGTATTTGAGGATGACCTTGGAGAGCGTGCCTCTATATTTTTTATCCACGCCCATTTTTCCATCCTTCACTGCGATTCTGGGTTTTAGCTTCAGCGTATTCGCCAGAAGCGCCGTCACCGAAGAGCACCGGCCGCCCCTGGCCAGATAGGTGAGCGTGTCCACCACAAAGCTGGCCCGCACAAGATCCCTGGTCCCTTCGATCTTGGCCACGATCTCCTCCGCTGTCCCTCCCTCTATAGCCATCTCGGCCGCCCGGAGCACCTGGAGCCCGATCCCGGTGGAAAGGCTCCTGGAATCAATCACAAAAATCCGGTCCGTCCGAAGTTCTTTTGCCGCCAGGCGCATCACGTTGCAGGTGGTGCTCATGTCCTCGGAAATCCCAAAAAAGATGATATCCCTTCCCGCCTCCACATAGGGTCTCGCCCTTTCCACCGCCATCTCCATGGAAATGGCCGCCGTCTTCGGCGTGGTCTTATTCTCGTCCGCCCACCGGAAAATCTCCTCCGGCGTGATCTCGCTCCTGTCAAAATAGCTTTTTTCGTCCATGACGATGCAAAGCGGGAGCATGTCGATGTCGTATTCGGCAAATTGTTCGTCACTTAAGTCACAGGTGCTGTCCGCAAAAATTTTTACATTTCCCATAAAATTACTCCTTTTAGTCGCCGTCGAGTCGGAATCTGCTTTTCATCGCAGACACGCTCTGCTATCGTCTGCTCACGAAAACAGATTCCGACTCGACGGCTCCGAGAAATTCAAAAACTTGTTTGTTGAATTCTTCTGACTTTTCTGCGGCTATGAAATGGGTTCCTTCCATAATGCAGAGCCGGCTCCCCGGTATATTTTTCTGTATCAGATTTGTGTGGGACTCACGGATCATATCCTTCGTGCCGGCAATGACAAGGGTCGGTGCCGAAATCCCCTTTAATTCCTCTGAGCAAAGCTTCGGCTCGTGAACCATCAGACCCAAAATCTCCTTTTTGAGAACCGCCCTTTTGTCAAACAGGGCGATCAGGGAGACCAAGCCATACCCCAAAAGGATCGGTAGCTGGACGGAAAACTTCACGCCCCAGGCATTTAAATTTCCGCCGTTTAGGATCAGGCTTTTTACGGACTCCGGATAGCGGATGGCAAAGGTCATGGCAATGTTGGCCCCGTCGCTGAAACCCAGAATGTGCGCCGTCCGGATGCCCAGCCTGTCAAGCAGCCCCTTCAGATCCTTGGCAAACTGTGTCATGGTAAAGGGGGCCGTTCCCCGCGGCGACCTTCCGTGTCCTCTGGTATCCACGGCGATCACCCGATAGCGCTTTCGAAAAAACGAGATCTGGGAGGAGAAATAGCTGCCGTCCTCCCCGTTCCCATGAAGCAGCACCAAGGGCTCTCCCTCTCCCGTCTCCTTATAATACAAAATCTCCGACATATTCCCTTCTTTCGATCTCCCTGTCCGGGATGGGCGCTTCTGCTTTCGTAAGCGGGCGATAGCGAGAGCGTGGCTGCCATTGGCTCGACCTACCCGGCCGGGATGGGCGCTTCTGCTTTCGTGAGCAGACGATAGCGAGAGCGTGGCTGCGATGAAAGGCAGAAGCGCCCATCCCGGCCTTCCCTACGGATATTCTGAAATGCATTCCCTGCACTCTCCGTCCAGACTACAGGAAAAATCCAGCACCTCGTCGGCACATCTGGTGCAGGTACTTTTGGTGATCCAAAGCATATGGACCGCCGCCCGGCCGTCAAGAGGACAGGTCTGGCCCTCATAAATCTCCTGATATTGTTCCTTCATAAATATCACCCGATTTCAAACTCCATCCCCGTATACAGTCCCTCCACTGTGTCGCCTAATTCTTCTTTCAGGAGTTTAAAGGCCCTCTCCCCGGTGCAGTGCCCGGTAATGACCCTTTTGATTCCTGTCTCCCGGACCCGGCCGGCCAGGGCCCGCACCTCATCCTCGGTGGAACGGTACAGATGGAGCCCGCCGATCAGGGCGCAGATGTGCTTCCCCGGAAAAGCTTCCGAGACCTCCCGGATGATGTTGTCGGCGCCGCCGTGGGAACAACTGTTAAAAATCACAAGGCCCTCCCTCGTGTCAAGAACCAGGCTCTGCTCGTGGGCGAAAGAGTCCGAAACCAGCTTCCTTCCCTTTTTCACGTAAAGCCCGGCCCGTTCCCCAATCCTCTCCAGCCCCGGCGTGGCGTGGGGCAGGAACCAGGCACCGGGAAGCAGTTCAAAGGTTCCGTCCACATAGACGATCCGGTCCCGGTATTTCTCCAGAAGCCCTCTGGCAATACCGATATACTTATGAAAGATCCACCGCTTTCCGTAGCAGTCTTCCCCGGCGCCCTTTCTCAGATAGAACTTCGCCGCTCGATTTTTTGCAAAAAATGCCTCCATTCCGTCAGAATGGTCATAATGGGCGTGGGACAAAATGCCGTACTCCACTTCCTCCAGGGGGACACCCATGGCCTCCGCATTTTTCACAAACACGCCCGACGTGCCCGTGTCCAGAAGAAGCCTGTGGCCCTCATATTCCAGATACACCGCCAGCCCCCACTCACAGGCCAGCTCGTTTTTTGACTGGTTGTCAATCAGAATCTTTGCAAGCATCTCTTAACCTCCGACGCCTGAATCTCCCCAGACAGGGGACCATCAGTAAAAAGTCGCCACGGGCTCCTCCGGCGGCTCGCACTCTTCCATGGAGCGCACCGTGAGCACTGGGCCTCTCCGCCCATACAGCTTGTGGAACTTAAATTCCATCTCAAAACGGAGACGATACCATTTTTTGTTTTCCGGCATATGCGCCGGGTCACACAGGGCCAGAAAGCTGGCAAACTGGATGTCCTCCACACAGCAGGTCATGACCTTCCTGCCAAAAGCAAAGCTTCCCGCCTTGAACCGGGAATTGACCACGGCCATTCCCAGGCATTCCACCGTCTTTTTGTGATATTTCTTCGGTTCCTCCGACACGTCCCGGTACCAGATGGCATAGTCCTCGTCCCCGACCACGACGACGGGATCGTCAATGTCATAGGGAAGGGGATCCTCGATATCGTCATACTCCACGTTTCCGTCCGGCGATTCATAGACAATAGCCGTGCGGCGGCTCACGCCCCGAACGATCTTGTGGAAGTCCATCTTATCCATGTCCGGCTGAAACCGGTTGAAGACCGCCAGCTCACAGGTGGTGAGCTTATCCACCACAAGCCCCCGCATGTTGGCATTGTAGCTCAAGAACGTCCTTGCGTCGATAAATAAAAATTCCTGATAAATGGCCCAGGCCTCCGGCATTTGATCGCAAAAAGAAGAAATCTGCCACATGCCATTATACTCCACCATGGCCCGCTCCGCCCGATGTTTCTTCTCCAGATAATCGAGTACCCTGGGCGTTAAGTCCGACTCATTCTCTATGACCTCGATGAACACATTCTCCATGTAGGGAAGCTCTGTGTCATACTCCGTCTCCCCCTCCTCACAGAGAAGAAGAAGCGTCCGTTCCCCGCCGTTAAACCGGGGATCCTCCAGAGTCTCCTTAATGAATCGGGTCTTTCCCGACTCCAAAAATCCCGTAAACAGGTAAACCGGAAAGTCTTCCATCCGTCTCCTCCTTCCAACCATTCTACAGGTAATTGCGAAACGCCAAATTATAGAGCGGATTCTGACGGCTTTTCCCGGAAACAGCCGTCAGAATCCTTCCCTAGATTTTTCGGTTTCGCAATTACCTGTCCATTGACTGACAAACACTCAAAAACTGCTCAGGCGAACAGCTTCTTAAGGGCGTCTTCGTTGATATGGGAACCGATCACGCACAGACGGCCCATGACAATCGATGAGCCGGTGCGCACGTTCTTCTCCCCCGGCACAAAGTCAAAATGCAGAAAGCTTCCATCTGCCCCCTCCACGATTCCTTTCGCCCTAAGAACCATGCCATAGGTCTCGCTGTCCGAAAGGGCCGTGAGCGCCCCCTCAATTTCCTCCGCCGTAAATTTGCGAGCGGTCTCCATGCCCCAACTGGTAAAGATCTCGTCGGCATGATGGTGATGGTGCCCATGTTCCCCGTCATGATGATGCTCATGTCCCTCTTCATGGCGGTGGCAGCCGCACTCCCCGTCGTGGTGGTGATGCTCGTGTCCTTCCTCATGGTGGTGGCAGCCGCACTCCCCGTCGTGAAGATCGGAAGAGCGTCGTGTA
>CAJUOF010000059.1 GCA_910587905.1 uncultured Lachnospiraceae bacterium | reverse complement strand
GCCTGAAGCGTTTGAAAAATAAATATTTAATGAACAAAAACACTAATTCGGGCATACCAAATATATCTGTGGCATGCCCTATTGGTGTTTTGCCCTTGCCAGTCTCCACCCCAGCCAATTAGCATATCCCAAATTCCAAAAGGAGCTGCTCCCGGTAGGCTTCATCCTCAACGGCCCGTTCCAGATCTTCATAACGTTTTTCTTTCATCAACTGCCTGGTCAACTCATTGCTTCTTCGTTTCTCCAAGGCAACCCCTTCTTTTCTTCCTTCTTTTCTTCCTTCTTCCCTTCCCTCTTCTCTCGCTTTCTCCCGCTCCATTTGGATATGTTTTTCTGCATCATACTCATATATACTCATCTTCTTCACCTCCGCGCGATTACACTCCAAGAACTCTTTCAAATGCCCCTTCCGGATACACTCGCCAATGGCCATGTCCACCGCCGTCTCTAACGAATACTTCTCCTGATAACGAGAAATTAAGGTGCTGGAAGCGTGATCAGTTTTGTGCCGTATTGATTCTTGTCTTTTACGAGAACCGAATACAAATCCGCAACATACATCAAAAACCGCAGTGGCATATTAGGATTTTTCGTGGACTGGTGCTCGTATAAACTCAATCTGGCGTCCAGCAAAAAGGATACATCATTGTAGATATTGGTGTAAATCGCATTTTGCAAGGTATTGACGGTAAGCTGTTCCGGATCCCGGTAATCCGTCCCGTTCACTGCATTGTACAGATTTAACGGCGCCGGCTTCTCCCTGAATATCATCTCAAAAACCGTCGATTTGTAAGCTTGCCTTACTCTGCCGCCACTGCCTTCTTTCCCATTTGTACTCTCATCTTTCGCAGTCTCGTAACATGTCCTTCCATTTTTTGTCATAACAGTTCCTCCTTGTTCTGTAAATCCGGAGGTTCCTGTCATATGCAATCCGTCCATCTGGAACCTCCCTGCCTTTTTAAGTAATTTAAAGCATTGAGATTTCCGAAATGAACGCCCGGTGAGAGCAGAAATGATGTCAAGAAGCGATAAAACCGCTTTAGAAAACCAGAAATGTCATGCTTTGAACTTAATATAACATATATTTTTTAGTATGAAAAGCAAAAATCACATGTTTACACCAATTTTAGCCGTTCCTTTGCCGGCCCATATCCCGCCTTCGCCGATCTCTGGTAATAAAGCCTGGCCTTGTCGGGCTGCCCGGAAAGTTCATACCAGAGACCCAGGTTATAGGCGGCTTTAAAGGAGCCCGTCCCTGTCACCGTCTCCATCTCCGGATGTTCACCGATTCGAAGGCATGCCAGATAGCTTTCTTCGATCCGGGGCAGATACTCGATATAGCGCTTCACATCAGAAAGTACCAGTTTTGTATAGAAAATTCCGCAGACAAAACAAAAATCTGCCCGTTTCTCAAGCGTCGGCTGAGCTTGGTCGATCACTGCTTTTGCCTCCGCCAACATCTCTGGTGTATCCATATCCGTTAGCGTATACAGATAACGAAGGATTCCGTCTACCCAATATCCAAGATCCCTTCTTCCACCCTTCCACAGTTTTCGAAACCAGGGCAGGCTTTCTTCCAGCTTTCCAACATCACGCAATGTAATGGCCATTTGATACCAATAATAGGGATTCTCTGCCTCTTGTTCAACTGCCTTCTTTAAATATTCCAGATTCCGCTCACTCTTTCCTTCCAGCAGGTATCCGTCATGATCTGTTTTAAGAGGAATCTGAACACAGGGAAAATCACTATCCGGCTGCTCATGAATGATTCCTCGGTAACGCACTCCATGCGGCAACATACGTGGCATCAAAGACGAGTGAATGCTGATAGAGTCCTTCTCCTGTTCATCTCGATAAGCATCAAACTGCAAAATCGCCCCCATCCACTTCCCTGCCCCGTAGCGTTTGTTCCACCTGCCGAGGCTTTCCACCAGGATCTTCCGCTTCACCGGTCTTAAGTACTCGTCGGCATCCAGCACCAGGTTCCAGTCGGCATCCGACTGATCAAGAGCAAAGTTGCGGGCGGCAGAGAAATCCTGTATCCAGGTGAATTCATAGACCTTCGCCCCCATTTCTCTGGCCAGCTCCATGGTCCGGTCCGTGGAACCGGTATCCACCACAATCATCTCATCCACAAGAGGGCGGGCTGCCTGAAGACACCGTTTCAGACTCCGTTCCTCATTTTTCACAATCATTACCAAATTAATCTTCATAACCTGCCCCCTCTGCCCGAATCGGCACAGTCTTAATACACTTTTAATGAACAGAAAAAGCATCTGCATCATGCACATGCCTTCTCATTCTCTTAATCATAAGCAATTGTGAAACTCGTAATTGCAGAACAAATTCCAGCTCTTCAAGAGGACTGACGCCTCTGCCGCTCCTTCTCCTTCAGCACCTTATATACATATTCGCGGACAACTGCCTCTGCATTTTCATTCAGATCAATGAAGCGGCAGCCATACCCATATTCATCCCCGATTCGCTGCATCCGAATGACACGGGCCTGGAAAGTGCGAAGTGCCGTGCGGAAGCTGTGCTGAAAGCTGATCATCTCATTCCGATCCAAGGGCATCGCCGTCTTCACGTAAAAACCGCCTGCGCTGATATTTTCAATCACTCCATAAAAAAAACCATGTTTTTCCGAAGTAAAGCCCATATCCAGTTTTACTCTCGCTCGAATATCCTGCTGCCTCTGCAGGCTGTCCTTCACCTCCAAAATCTCACATTCGGCCATCCAGGGATGTGGCATAGAGGGAAACGATGGATTCCGCCGGATTACCAGCTCGCAAATTGCTCGGATCATCCCCACACGGTCATCGTAAAAATCTACCACCGTGCGCATGCGAATATCCTGTAGGCTGGCAATCTCAAAATACAGAGAAATATAATCCTTTGTATGTATCACCTCCGCCGTACCAAGTGTCTTCCCTTGCGGTGTATACACCATACATCGGCTGCAATCCTTAAGTACCATAGAAAAATCCCCCTCCTTTACAGCAGGGACATGGTTCCGACCGTCTGCTCCGCACTCATCATCGACTGGATCCGCATCAGCTCGATCAGGCTGTTAAAACCCTCCCTGCTCAGTGTAACCGTATCCCCATCCGTACTGCTGCTGGTGGAAAGAAGTCCAGAAAGCGCATACAGAGAAGCATTGGATGCACCGCCGCCAAGCAAGCCCAGACTGCTTCCGGAGCTGCCCAGCAGACCGGAGGAACTTCCCAACATACCATAGGAGCTTCCAAGCATCCCCAGTCCCCCGAGCATGCCGTAAAAACTGCTCTGGCCTCCAAGCAGACCGAAGGAACTTCCCAGGCTTCCGGTCAATCCGTTCAGCCCATAGCTTCCCAATCCGCCAAGCGCACGGTAATAACTGTTCCTATAACCTCCAAGGGTATTTCCGTAAAGGCTCCCCTGGTTGGCCAATATATCATAGGCAGCCCCCACATTGCCGGTATCCACCTCGGCCTCCCCCATGTAGGCGAGGACCTTATCTACATATCGCTTGCAGTAATCCGGCTCTCCACCGTATTTCTTTACATTACCGGGACCTGTATTGTAAGCTGCCAGGGCCGTCCTCAGATCCCCAAACCGATCCAACTGCTTCCTAATATATTTCGTCGCTCCCATAATATTTTGCCAGGGATCGAAGGGATCCGTCACTCCCACTTCCGCCGCCGTACTGGGCATCAGCTGCATCAGCCCCTTCGCCCCCTTGGATGAGACGTCATTGGGATTAAAATCAGACTCTACCTTTGTGATGGCCTTAAGAAGCGCCACCGGCAGGTTGTAGCAGGCTGACGCCTGCGCAAAAATCTCATCGTACTGGCCATGATCCGAGGAAGAAATCTTATCCTGGCGGACCTGATTCAAAACCTCCTGGTCAAAAACGGCCTGAAAGCTCTGAGAAGAATTTCCCACGGCCCCTACCGCCGGGTTCTGATATAGATTCTGTCCGCTTGCCGGGCGGACCTGATCAATGGACGTCACTGTGCTCATATCGCATCACTCCTTTATTGAGGATTCGGTAATCGTTCTTTTCGATCTCGTTTCTCTGCTTCACATCGATACATCACGCATTATTATAGCGTAAAATGATCAGTCGGTCAAGTCGCTCACTAAACCGCTTCTTCCTCCTCGGGAACAGGTTCCGACTCCTGCTCCTCCGGCACATAGCCCAGGAAATAGACATAGATATCTACGATCGCCTGATACAATTCTACCGGTATGGACGCTCCCAGCTTCAACTGAGTCAGCATCGTGGCAAGAGAATCATCCTCATAGACCGGCACCCCAGCCTCCATGGCGGTCTCCGTGATCTTCTCCGCCAGATAGCCCATGCCGGAGGCCACCACCACCGGAGCTCCATTTTTCTGAGGGTCATATTTTAAGGCCACAGCCTTCCGTTTCATCAAATCATCAAACTCTGACATTGATCGTCCTCTCTTTTTCTCGGATCTCCGGAAACACATCCATCACCTTCAGGTCACTCTTCTTTTCCCGGACCATAAGCTGATCCACCTTGAGACCACTCTTTTTAAAAATATTTGTCACATCCCGGCTGATCCGTTCTGCCCGCTCCGTGAGAGACGGCGGCACATAGAGCTGCATTCCCACCTGCCGGTTTTCCATCATGAGGACCATGTCAAAACGTCCCAGATTCCGGATGTCAAATTTTAGAAGCATCTTGATCCGGCGGCCCTCGCTGTCCTCATCGCCTGCATCCGGATCCACCCACAGCTCCGACATCACCTGCTCCTCCTCAAATCGAAAGGGAAACAGCAGATGCACCAGAGGCAGATAGACGCTCTCATTCACCAGCATGCCGTTCATAATGTTATAAAACTGCTGAATGTTTTCCAGGCCGGCCGCCCCGTCGGCTCCCTTTCCAATCAGCTTGGAAAAGGCATCCGCAAAGTCATTCTCCGGCTTCTCTCTGCCGGACATGAGCCTCGCAAACTCGCCGTAAGCCTCCTCCTTATCAAAAATCTGGTCAAAACCTCGAACGCGCATCAATCGCTCAAAAAGCTGCGCAAGCCTGTCCTGGTCTCCCTCTTCATATTGCACCGAATGAAAAATAAATAACATGACCGCACTGCGGACAGGGCCATAGTCATGAGTCTTCGATATATAACCGGCCAAAAAAGGGATCAAGCGCTGATTTAACACAGCAGAGTTGCCCCTGGTCTGGCCGCTGGGCGCATCCCAGTCCATGTCGTCCAAAATATCCTGATACTCCCCCTTAAACTGCCGGAACATCAATCGCCCGATATCGTCCGTCAGGGCCTTCATCTGTTTCAAAGTATGCTCCCCAGAGGACATACTATTGTAGCTGCGCAAAAAGGACAGCACTGCCTCCTTCGCCGAATCACTGCGATTCTCACTGAGAAGCTTCCTGAGGCCGTCAAAAAATGTCCCCGAAAACTTCGCCTGCTGCTCCATCTGGGTCTGTAAAAAGGCCAAAAGTTCCTCCGGCGAATTCATCTGCAGCGAAGAAAAAAGCTGCTCCAAAAGCGGCCCTGCCGCCTCCTCTCCCGCAAAAAGAACGGAGGCATTCTCCGCTTGAAAAAACTGTTCTAAAAGTCTGGGCAGCTCCTGTCCCTCTCCCAGGCGTTTGATAAAGGCACCGTAATTACTCTCATAATCGACAATGGCGTTGGCCGCTTCGCTCATGGCGTCTCCGGCCCGGTTCCCCGTCTGTCCGTCCGCCCGCACCACTCTGTTCGGATCCACAGGATTGTGAACCTGCTGGCTCTCGGAAAGATTTCTTGTCTGTGTATTGATCGCACTCCGGCCGTTGTCATTTACCGGATTCGTCACCTGCAAAATGTTTGCCATAGTACCTCCATAAAAGCATACCCGAGAGGCCTCCTCGCCCCCCACGGACAGGCAAATTTCGTCCGTCAAGGTACAAAATTACAATATCAATAATATATATCGACAGTTTTTCATTTTTTATAAAGGTAAAAACATTTTTTGTCCCGACTTATGTTGTAGAAAAAACCGTCGATAATTTATGTAAATACAGCCGTATGCTGTAAATTGGGCTGCATTGAAAGGAGGGCATTTGTTATGAACGTGAAATTATATGGAACCAGTATGGTAGGGAGAGATTATTCTTTTTATCGTACAGCCTCCTCCATGCCGGAACCGGTGAAGCAGCAAACTGCTGAGAATGTTCGCAGCTATGACAAGTTGACGCTTCACCAGACGCAGTATCCGTCGGACACGAAACAATTTGCCAGGCTTTTAGCCAAAGAAACGGCAAAGGAGATTTCTGCTCCCGCAGCAAACAGTGCACGGGTAGATGAGCTTCACCGTCAGGCAGAAGCCGGAACTTATATCCCGGATGCCGGACAGATTGCCAAACGGATGCTCTGTTATTGATCCGTTTCGAGGCAGATAGATCGGAGGCATCACAGGATGAATTATAATAAGGAAGACCGGGCAGTGCTTTTTGATTCCTTTGTTCACACATTGGAAGAACTGTCCCAAATCATTGTAAAGCTTACGGAAGCAGAGAAGGCCAAAGCAGATGCCGCTTCCGCCGGAGAGCATGGGAAGATGGATTCTTTTTTGAAGGAAGAGCAGGCTCTGCTCCTTAAGCTTCGCGGACTGGAGCAGCTAAGGGTGCGCCAGGCGACGGATCTGGGATGGGAAAAATTGACTTTCCGCCAGATTCTCGCATCCGCAGGAGAAGCGGAACATTCCGTTCTTTTCCCGCTGTTTTCTGAGATGGAACAGTTGTTAAAAAATCTGACCGATGCGGAGGAATCGTCTAACCGCATTATTTCTGTGCGTTTACGGGAATTTGAACACATTTTGGGGGCGAACAGCCAAACCAGTTTTCCGGAAGCAAACAGTTCTTCCCATTTCCATGACCGCTACGTGTAACAAGGAGGAAAAACGATTATGGTACGAGCAACTTTTGCCGGTTTTACTACAGCACTTTCGGCCCTGCAGGCCAATCAGAAGCGTCTGGATATCACCGGCCAGAACCTTTCAAATATGAACACGGTGGGTTATACCCGCCAAAAACTGGAAGCCTCCAGTCTGAATTATACAAATCCCATTTCCCATTATATGAACGGTTCCGAGATCATGGTGGGTTATGGTGTTTCCATGGATAAGGTTACTCAGGTCCGTGACCCTTTCTTGGACGCTCAATATCGCTCTCAAATGGAAAAGTCCGGATATACGGATGCGATGCAGACTTCTCTGGATTCTCTGTCCCGTTTTCTGGATGAGAGCAATATCTCCGGAATCCGGTACGCCTTCGACGACATTCAGAATACCTTAAATCTTGCTCAGGATCCTGCCAAGGTCAACGACAAAGTGTTTGAGAGTGAATTGCGGATGCGCATAGAGAGGTTAACCAATCTTCTCAATCTCTCGGCACAGAAAATCGAGGAAGCCAAAAAGCAGGAGTTTGAACGCCTGGACGGGGAAGGGACCAATCAGAACGGAGCCGAACAGACAGTCAATGATATTTTAAAACAGATTGGCGAATTGAACCGTCAAATCAAACATAATCAGGTATTCGGACAGCAGAGCTTAGAGCTCATGGATGAGCGAAATGTCCTGTTGGATACCCTTTCCAGCTACATTCCGATTGAGGTCCGCTATCAGAAGGATCCTGACCACAAGGACGACAAGGATTGGCCGGATGACCTGTACGTCGACATGATCTACGAAGAGGCCGGAACCCGTAAGACCCTGACGCTGGTCAGCGGCACCGAGGGATCGTCCAATCAGAATTACGGCGAACTGGAGATTGTTCCGGGCGCAGATGCCGACAATCCCTATCTGAACGTCACCGCCAAATTTACAGGTGCCCCCGCAAGCGGGCAGGCCGATGTCACCGTTGGCGGCAGCAATGACGATAACAGCAACAATGTATTCGGCGGCGGCTCCATTCAAGCCAGCCTGGATATGCTCAGCGGCAAAAAGGCCGATGCCCCTGCCGATATTGAGTTGGCGAGCACACACGGTTATCAGTATTATACCAACCACCTGGATAACCTGGCTAAGAGCTTTGCCACTGTCATGAACAACTTGAACATCAAGGGAAATTACGGTAAGACAGACGCATACCTGATGGTAAACAGAATCGCTTCTGCCGCCGGAACTCCGGATGTCAGCGGCATCACCGCTGCCACCATCGGGATCAATCCCAAATGGACAGACGGCACGGTGGAGCTTGGAAAAGGCTTCACGGACGGGCAGAACAATGCCAATGACACGGCTCTCGCCATGCTGCGGGCGATGTCTGTCTCCTTCAACAAGACAAACGATCCGCCTTATGACGGCATTGATTTGGGAAACAAGACTTTTGCCGGTTATATCAGCAATGTCTCTACGGTATTGGCCACGGACTCTGCTCACAATCAGACATCTCTGAAGACCAACGTGACCATCTTAAACGGTATCCAGGATTCCAGAGATGCTATTTCCGGGATCAGCCTGGATGAGGAGGCTTCCAATATGATGACCTACCTGGCCGCCTACAATGCTGCGTCCCGTCTGATGACCACCCTGGACGAAGCGCTGAATACCTTGATCAACAACACCGGCCTTGTCGGCAGATAATCATAAGACTGGTGGGAAGGAGCAATTATTATGGCAATGAGAGTTACAAACACATCCATCTACAGACAGTACACGTCTGCTGTAAATGATGTTCACAGTCAGTTAAATAAAAGTATGAACAAGATCTCCAGCGGCAAGGCCTATG
>CAJUOF010000058.1 GCA_910587905.1 uncultured Lachnospiraceae bacterium | reverse complement strand
GCAGCGTCAGCTCCCCCTCGTCCCCGATCCGAAAATCCGGATCCAGCTCCAGGAAGCTAAAATAGTTTCGGACCACATGGAGACAGAAGCTGTCGATGGTCATGATCTTTGCATGGGGGAGAAGATCCTCCTGCCTTTTTAAATTATTATCTCCCGGGAAGAGTAGAAGCTGCTCCGACAGCCGCTTTCCGATCCGCTCCCGCATCTGGGCGGCTGCCGCGTTGGTGAACGTCACCACCAGAAGCCGATCGATATCTACCGGTCTTTTCCGGTCTGTAATCATCGCCATAATCCGTTCCACCAAAACTGCCGTCTTTCCGCTTCCCGCCGCCGCCGCCACCAGAATGTTCCGATCCTTGAGTCCAATGATCTGCTCCTGCTCCCTCGTCCACTTCACTGCCATGTCGATTCACCTGCCTTCTGCGTCGCAGCTTCCCCCGTCCGGGCATCACCGTCTGCCAACTCTTTCCAGATATCCTCCGGGGACTTCTCCACAAACCGCCTGTATTCGTACCCGGAAAGCTTCCGGTCAAAGCCACACACCGACTGGAATTCACAGTAATCACAGCCGGTGCGGTCCTTTCTCCTGTAAGGTCTCGCGGAAATTTCCCCGGCAGCGATGGCCGAGCCGAATCGTTCCATCTGCCGGTACACAAAATTTCTGAGATGTTCAAACTGTTTTCCGGAAATCGCGGCGGATTTCCCGGGAACCGGCGCTCCGTCTTTCATCACCGCCGGAATCCACTTGGATTTTCCGTCCTCCTCCCTCTCCTTCTGAAAGAGAGAGACCACCCGCTCTTCCCCGTTAAAGACTCCCTTTGGCCTCAGGGCCTCCAAAACTGCGGCCTCAGAGCCTCCGTCTGTCCCCCTTCGCTCCAGAATCGGATCCTGAATCTGATAATAAAACATACCGGCCGGGACAATCTCCTTGTCCGGATGCTTTCTCTGTTCCTTTCTCATAACGGCGTCCAGATAAACCACCAGCTGAAGCTCCAATCCATCGTAAACGGCATTCAGATCAAAATCCATGCCTCCGGACTTATAATCGATGATCTTCACATAGACCTTGTCCGCCTCCTCAAAAAGATCCACCCGGTCAATCTTACCTTTTAGCTGCATGCTCCCCCCTTCCGTCAGGGAAATGCGCATGGCGGCGCTCTCTCCCGGAGCAAGATCAAGCTCAAAGGCCGCAGGCACAAACTCTCCCGCCCTCAACTGTTCGCCCAAGGCCCAGATGGTCTTTTCTGTAATCCGTCCCATCCGGGAAAGGAGATATTCATTCCTCGCGGAGGCATGCAGTACATTACCTCCCAAGGTGCCTGCCGCCTCCTCGACCGCCCGTTTCACAAGCTCCTTCCGTCCTGCCTCCTCGATACCGAAAACAGGAGTTCCCGCCTCAGCCGCATACCGAAAACAGAGCTCGATGGCCTTGTGAAACACGTTGCCCATGTCCAGAGCCGCAAACTCAAACTCCTTCCGTTTCACAAGCCGGAGACCATAGGTTAAAAACTGAGCGTAGGCACAGGAGGCATACGTTTCCAGCCTGGTTACACTTCCTGTCAGCGGATCCCCGTAAAGCACTCTCGCCACCGCTTTGGAGATCCGGTCTCCCTCATAGGAAAAAAAGGCCGCATCCGCCAACTTTTCCAGAAGCTCCCTGTTCTCCCCGTTCTCCGAGAGGCAGCCGTAAAGGGCATCCCAGAGATCGGAAGACCTTCCTGCCCGGTATTCTTCCATGCCGTCGGCCAGCATTTGAAAAGCCAATGATCTTGTAAGGACCAAGGACTCCTTTCCCTCTCCGGAAGGAAGCTCCGGAAACAGCTTCCTGATATGGGCAAGATAGGGGGACGGTGTTTTTTTCTCCCCCATCTCGTCCGCCAGCGCATAAGAAATATACAGCCTGTGGGACGGCTTGGTCACGGTCAGATAAAAATAAAACTTGTCGATCAGGCTGCTCTCCCTTCGGGAAGGCGTAAGCTCCGCATAGGGGGATAATTCTTCCCGGTCAAGCTCCGACAAAAGCCCTCCAGGTTTCTTCCGCTTCGGCACATTCCCGTCGTTGACCCCGATAAAAAACAGGGCCTTGATATCTTTCAGACGGCTCCGTTCCACGTCCCCCACCAGGATCCGGTCCAGGGCCGCCGGAATCACGCCGACTCGAATCTCCCGGCATCCGGCGTCCAACACGTCATTATACGTCTTTACAGACAGAGTCTCCTCCCCTAGAAGCCCTACAATCCTGTCGAAAAGATCCAAAAGCTGCCCGTAAGCCTGTTCATATTCCTTCGCCAAACTATAAGAACCCTCCGCCGCAAATCCTTCTGCCATGGCAAGAAGCCTCTCCCTCGCACCGCCTTTCTCCAGAAAATGAAACAGAGCTTCCGTCATCTCCCGCACCGTCGTCCCCTTCTTCTTAAAGGTCGACCGCAGGGCAAGGAGCGGCGCCGCCACCTGTTCCCTGGCTTCGTTGAGCACCAAGAGATTGATGTGCTCTCCGCCCTTATAAAGAGTTTCCCAGGGAGCTTCCCACCTCCTGTGTCCCCGGATGCCCAAAGCCAGCACATAATTTTCCATCTCAAAGAGAACATCCTCCTCGAAGGAGAGGAATCCGCATTTCAGATAACGGAACACGCTCTCATAGGAAAAATCTTTTTCCACCACCTCAAGCGCCGCCCGCATCAATTCCACCACCGGATTGGTGAGGAGGTTTCGCTTGTCATCCAGAAACGTGGGAAGCCCTGTCTCCGCCATGGCCTGTGCGAGCAATGGCCGGTATCTTTCCAGATCACCGCAGACCACCGCGATCTCCCGATAGCGATACCCCTCTTCCCGCACCAAGGCCGCCAGCCGCCTGGCCATGGCCCGAACTTCCTCCGAGGGGGATGCCTCCCCCGAAAGAAAAATGCCCGTCCTCTCACCGGAAAAGACTTCGCCCCCGCCACGAAACAGCCGCTCCGACAAAAAGGCCAGTCCCGTCCCTCCAGCAAAGCGTTTGGGCTCCGTCAGCAGAACATCCGCGTCCCTCCCCGCCTTCTCGTCCAACGCCATTTTGCTTAAAACAGAGATGGTCTTCCGGCTCAGTGCAAAGAAATCATCCTGCTTCCCGCCCCGCCAAACATCGGCAGCATCGTCAATGGTGACTGCCACCCGAAGAGCTTTGCAATGTTTAAGAAGCTCACCGATCACCTGATACTGGGCCGGTGTAAATCCGGTGAATCCGTCCAGAGTAATCACACTGTCCCTGAGCTTTCTCGAGCGTGGAATGACCCGGCACAGGGATGGGAGCAGTTCCTCGGCTGTGATCATCCCTTCCTCCATAGCCTCCCGAAAAGCGTCAAACAAAAGCTGCATATCTTTAAGCTTTCGATTCAGCAATGGCCGATTTTCCGTCTTTTCTGCCAGCTCCAAAAGCTCCGCTTCCCCGATCCTGTACTGTCCAAATTCAGACATGGTCGATTTGAGCTGCTCAATAAAGCCGGCCCGGTCCAGATGGTGCCTGTAGACCTTGAGCTTACGTTCCACCAACGCACAGGCCTTTCTAAGAAGCATGCTCTTCCCCATGTCGTCCAGAATGATCTCCGGCATACAGGACAGCTCTTCAAACACCCGGTAGGCCAAACGTTCAAAGCTCACAATATCAATGTTCAGGATACTGTGTCCGGAGCTCAACATGACCAGTTCTTTCTGAGTCTCCATGGTGAATTGCTCCGGCACAATGGCGAAAAACTGTCCGTCAGGATTTTTTTCCGCCTCTTCCACCAGCGTTTGATTTAAATAAAACGACTTGCCCGTACCTGCACCGCCGAAAACAAACTGAAGCGACATGGCTCTCTCCCTTTCTGCTTCTCTTCTGCCAACCTTCTGTCTATCCCCTGTCTATGACAGGTCCTTGAACTCACCGATCATCCGTTTGATCTCCTGCATCTGCCTGTCCGTCTCAGCGATGGTCTCCGCGCAGGTGAGAAGCCTCTCGCTGATCTCCTCGTGCCCCTCCACATTCTCTATGTTCTTTTTGTAGCGGAGCTGATGCTCTAAGCTGGCCCAAAAGTCCATGGCGATGGTCCGGATCTGGACCTCCACGTGCATGGGCGTCTTCCCTCTGGAAAAAAACACGGGAACCTCCACGATCATGTGATAGCTCCGATACCCGTTGGGCTTTGGGTTCTTAATATAGTCCTTCACTTTGAGGACTTTGATGTCGTCCTGTGTGGCAAGAAGAGAGCCAACCATGTAGATATCGTCAATAAAGGCACAGACTACCCGCACTCCGGCGATGTCGTTGAGTCCCGTCAGCACATTTTCCTCATTGATTTCCAATCCATATCTCTGCAATTTATTGTAAATGCTGGCCGGCTTCTTGATCCTGGACCGGATCGACGAAATAGGATTCCGGTTGTAACGGACGGAAAATTCGCTATCCAATACCTCTAACTTCGTCTTTACCTCCCGGATTGCACACTCATACATCATCATGATGTTGGCAAACGTGCGAACTTTCTCCTCCATCTCGATGCCAAGCTCCATCTGCCGGCTTTTCTCTTTTAATCCCTGTATGTCCAACTGTCTGAGTTTCAGCTCTCTGATATCCAGATCCTGCATTTTGAGATCTTGCATCTTTAATTCCCGTATATCCAAAGCAATCATCCTCCCGCGTGTTCTCGGCTCTCCTGCCAATGATGAAATCTATTATAGCACATTTTTTATGGGAGTGGAAAAACGCTTCTGATTTTTCGAGCAAAAGTAGACAAACAGAAAAAAGGCCACTATAATAAAAAGCAGAAAAATAACAAAAAACGGGAGGGACGGTTTATTATGGAAAAGATCGCATGGGATGAGAAGTTCAATATCGGTGTAGATGTCATAGACAAGGCACATGCCAAGCTTTTTCGGATCATACATAGAATGATCGATCTTTCCGACGATTCAGCTACTCCAAAACATACCTGCCAGGAAATGCTCAAATATCTGGAAACCTATTCTATGGCGCATTTCGCGGAGGAGGAGGCATACATGCGCTCGATCCGGTACAGTGGATACGCACAGCACAAACGGAGCCATGACAATTTCAGGGACAAAACTCTGGTCTCCCTCAAAAAAGACCTGGAGCTGTCCAATTACTCCCCGATGGCCGTTCAGCGTCTTTTGGGCACCATGCAGAACTGGCTGGCCGAACACATCATGAAAGCGGACCAGGCCATCGTGAAAAAAAACGTGGGGGCTGGCTATGATTTTTCCTCCCAGGCCGCTTTGATCTCCAAGGCCGTGAACCGGGCCGCCCAGGACGTGTTTCAGACGGAAATGAAACTGATCAACACCGATTACAAAGGAGAAAACATCGGAAACGGCTTCTACTGCCACCAGTGCTACGACATCGAAGGCGGAATCCGGCTGCGCCTTCTTCTGGGAATCGAAGAGCCCTTACTTCAAAGGGGGCTGGAAAAGCTCTATGGGAAACGAAGGGCGGCGACCATGTCAGGCGTCCGTCCAGCAAATGAAATCCTCCTGCGGATCTTCCAACAGCTTTTCGAACATATGGGGAAATTCTTCCAGGGTGAGGCAGAGAAGGTGCCGGATAAAGACAACCTGTTGGATACGGATGAGTTCCGCACAGATTTTATGAAAGGTTATCCCTGCCGCCTGCTGTTCGGCTCTAAATCCGGATATTTTATCTTCTGTTACCGCACCTGGCGAGTGAGAAAATAACTGAGCTTTTAGAAGAAAGTAAGCAAATAGAAATACGATTCATATAATACAAAGGAGGAATGCCAACAAGAATCTGGAAAGGAGACCTTTATGAAAAAGGTCGCGTGGGATAACTCATTCAATATCGGCGTGGACATCATCGACAAAGCACACGCCAAACTTTTTCGGATCATACACAAGATGATTGATCTTTCCGACGATGCGTCAGCGACCCGGCATACCTGCAAAGAGCTCGTCAAATATCTGGAAGCCTACTCCATGGCGCATTTCTCGGAAGAAGAGGAATACATGCGCTCCATCCGATATACCGGATATACGCACCACAAACGGATCCACGATCATTTCAGGGATGAAACCCTGGTTTCTTTAAAAAAAGAGCTGGAATTATCTGAGTATGCTCCGTCAGCCATCCATCACCTGACAGATACGATGCAAAATTGGCTGGTTGAGCATATCATGAAAGAAGATCAGGCGATCGTTAAAAAAAAGGTAGTCAAAACAAGCTGTCACTGCTCTGGTCAAACAGACCTCATATCCCGGGCCGTCGGCCATGCCATGCAGGACGTGTTCCATGTGGAGGCAAAGCTTGTCAATCCGGATTACAAAGGGCGGAGCATCGGAAACGCCTTCTACTGTCAACAGTGTTATGATGTGGAAGACGAGCTTCGGCTTCGGCTCTTTCTGGGAGTGGAAAAGCCTCTGCTCCACAGAGGGCTTGAAAAAATTTATGGAAAGCGAAGGCTCCCTCCGCCGTCTGACGACCGGCCGGCAGACGAGGTTCTCCTGCAGGTCTTTGAACCGCTCTTTTTACACATGGAACAGTTTTTCCATGGTCATGCCGCACACGCCCTGGATGCGGACAGTCTCCTGGACACGGACAGCTTCCGTACCGCTTTTATGAAAGGCTGCCACTGCAGCTTGCTGTTCGGTTCCAAGTCCGGTTATTTTATCTTTTGTTACCGCACCTGGCACGTGAAAAATAGGATGAGGAATGGAGCCGCCGCCTGCGGCTCATCAATATTATAGATTGAAATATAAAAAAAATATTGGTATAATGACATAGAACGTTGAACAAAGTACCATCCATAGGCGGAGGCCGAAAAAATGTCGGACAATTTACTGTTTAAAAAAATGCCGAAGGGCTCCATCTCTGATGTGATCATCGAACAAATTACGGATGCTCTGATCCGAGGAGATCTGAAGCCTGGAGACAAAATACCAACCGAACTCGAATTCAGTGAAAATATGGGAGTCAGCCGCAATGCCGTCCGTGAGGCAATCAAAGTCCTGGTGGCCTTTGGTGTTCTGGAAGTAAGACGCGCCGAGGGAACCTTTGTTGTCCAAGACTACAACCCCAAACTTATGGATTCCATGTTATACGGTATGATCCTGTCGGAGCATTCTATGGATGAATTGCTGGAATATAAAATTGCCAACGCTTATTCCATTACCCTGCTGGCGATGAAGAAATCCACACCGGAATCTCTTGTCAAACTTCGGCGTTTAGGAGAAGCATTTCTGGAAGTGTCAAAGAAAGTACCTGCCGATCAGGAGGAAATGTATCGGGCCGCTGTCGACTTTAATGTGCAGATCGCAAAAATGGCACAAAACCGTATGGTCGCCCAGATGGATGAATTGGTCCATAAAATGGCGGCATTTACCAGGCACAAGGCAATCGAGGTATCTATTGCAGAAGGACGACCGGAAGCGTTACCGGAGAATTATCTGTTTGAGGTGGAGGTTCTCGAGTCAGGGGATCCCAATCGGATTATTGTTCTGATGGAACGAAGATTAGAGCTTTGGAGAGAACTTCTTTTATAAATTTCTTCAAAAATTTCCATATAGGAAAACATGTAAAAAGACATTGGTTGAAAAACCGTGTCTTTTTTCTATTTCGCACAAAAACCGAGCTGAAATATTAGTGAATTCTACCATTGAAATTGAACATTCTATGTAGTACATTTAACATACAACAATGGACAATGAATAAACAAGAGCTAAGGGAGGAAACGGATGGAGGCAAGAGAATATATTTTCCATTTGATTCAAAAAGGCCGCGCCGCACAGGAACTATTTGAGCAATTTTCCCAGGAGGAAGTCGATCAAGCCGTCCGAGCTATTGGCAAGACCATCTATGACCATGGCGAGATGCTGGCTGGGATGGCCGTTGACGAAACGCGTATGGGTGTTTATGAGGACAAGGTCAAGAAAAACAAGGGAAAGGCAAAGGCTGTGTGGGCAAAGCTAAAAGGCGTAAAGAGCCGTGGAATCATTGAGTACGATGACGTGGAAGGGATTGTAAAAATTGCCAAACCGATTGGCGTCATCGGTGTTATTTCACCAACTACCAATCCGACGATGACGCCCATGCAGAACGCGATGATCGCCTTGAAAGGCGGAAACGCGATTCTTGTGGGCCCACATCCGCGGGCTAAAAAAACAGGTGTTGCAACTGTTAGCCTTATGAGACAGGCGCTAAAGGAGGTTGGCGCACCTGAGGATTTGATTCAGATCGTACCGGAGCCTGCCCTTGAGCTTTCCGGCCTTATTATGTCGGAGTGTGATGCCTGTATCTCCACAGGTGGCCCAGCCATGGTGAAGGCGGCCTATTCCAGCGGAAAGCCGGCCTTCGGCGTAGGGGCAGGCAATGTGCAAACCTTGGTTGACAGAGGTGTCGATCTCACCGATGCGGCCCAAAAAATTGTGACCAGCCGCATCTATGACAATGGTGTTCTCTGTACCTGTGAACAGTGTGTGCATGTTCCCGGCGAAAAATATGAGGACATGGTGTCGGCCTTTCAGAAGCTTGGGGCTTTCTATGTGAGTGGGCCCTCCGACGTTGATGCCTTAAGAGACGCCATGTTCCAAAACGGAACAATCAACAAGGAGATCGTCGGTGCAGCACCAGCAGCCATTGCCAAGCTTGCCGGACTCACATGTCCGGAGAACGCAAAATTAATTTTGGTCAAAATTGAAAAATATGGCAAAGAAGAAGCCTTTGCCAAGGAAAAGCTCTGTCCGGTACTGGCGATTCGGGCTTATGAAACCTGGGAAGAAGCCGTGGATGTGGCGGCCGCAAATTTAAAAAATGAAGGAGCCGGGCACAGCTCGGTCATCCATTCCAATGACAAGGCACATGTGGAATATGCGGCGGAACGTTTGCCTGTCTCCCGCATCGGTGTGAATATGATCGGTTCCTCCGGGCTTGGCGGCAGTCTTGACAATGGCCTCAATCCAACAGCCACCTTAGGCTGTGGAACCTGGGGAAATAACTCCACTTCGGAAAACCTGTGGTGGAATCACCTGGTAAATATTGCAAGGATTGCTTATGTGATGCCCGATAAAAAAATTCCGACCGATGAGGAAATCTGGAGTTAAACTTCCCGGAGGATGAAGATATGATTCGAAGTTTCAAAGAGCTGATTAAAAAAGTACAGAATGGGCCGCCGCAGATCTTGTCTGTGGCGGCAGCCCAGGATGAGGACGTCCTTTTATCTGTATGGAACGCATATAACAGCAACATGATCAAAGGCGCATTCCTGGTTGGAAATGAAGGAGAAATCCGTGAGATTGCCAAAAACAGGAATATCGATCTGGCCCCCTTCACAATCGTACAGGAAGAAAATAAGGAAAATGCGTGTGAAAGGGCCATCAAACTGGTAAGGTCAGGAAAAGCCTCCCTTCCCATGAAGGGCTTTGTAGACACCTCCATAATATTGAAAGCGCTTCTTCACAAAGAATATGGATTAAAAACAGGAAGTTTTATTTACCATGTCGGCCTGATGGAGGTACCTGGATTTAACAGAATGTTTCTGATCAGTGACTCTGCCATGACCATAGCGCCCACTCTGGAACAGAAGGCAGAGCTTATTAAAGGCTGCGTCAAGCTGGCTCATGCTATGGGCAACAAAAAGCCGAAGGTCGCAATTCTCTGTGCCGTGGAGAAGGTAAACCCCAAAATGCCCGCCACCTTGGACGCAGAAGCCCTCACAAAAATGAATGAAACCGGAAAAATATCCAGTTGTCTGGTGAAGGGCCCCCTTGCGCTGGACAACGCAGTGTCCGTCGATGCCGCAAGACATAAAGGAATCCGGCATCCGGTCGCCGGCAATGCGGACATTCTGATCACGCCGGACATCGAAGCAGGCAATATTTTAAACAAATCCATGGAGTATTTTGCAGCCTGTGAAAAAGCCGGTTGCATTATGGGTGCGGCCCGCCCAATGGTATTGACCTCACGCGCAAGTTCAGACACATCAAAGATGAACTCGATTGCACTTGCAGTTCTGGCCGCCCAATATCTCAACGGAAAGGAGCAGACATGTATCGGATCCTTGTCTTAAATCCCGGTTCAACCTCCACAAAGGTAGCTCTATATGAAGACGAAAACCAGGTTTTTGGGGAGACCATTGACCATTCGGCAAAGACTTTGGCTGCATTTTCCAGTATTGCGGGACAGCTCCCTTATCGCAAAGCCATTATCGCAAAAACATTAAAAGAAAAAAACATCCGTCCGGAGACCGTCGATGCATTTTCTGCCATCTGTACCGGGCTTATGCCCATGGCCGGAGGTGTATTTGAAGTAAATGAAAAAATGTACGCGGACGGACAGGTCGGGCCGGGAAGCAAACACCCTG